>NZ_JABXGF010000050.1:0-25533 GCF_025407985.1 Curtobacterium sp. C2H10
GTCATCAGTGCCCGCGTCGACACGTACCTCGTCCGCCGGCAACGCGCCGCACGCATCCGCGTCGCGGTCCGCCGCGGTGGTGACGCCGTCACCGTCCTCACCGCCGTCGACCGGGCCATCACCGTCCTGGACCGCACCCTCGGCCGGCAGATCCCGGTCCTCGTCCACCTCACCGGCGGCACCCGCTCCACCCTCGCCAAATCCACCCGCGTCCACTGACAGCCGTACCGAACGGAGAACACCACGATGGCGAACCGCAATCACGACCGCGCCACGGACGAACCCGTCAGCGAGTCCACGTCAGAACAACGACGCGAGGACGCCGCCGCCTGGTCGCCCCTGGCCCGCTACGCGTCCGAGTTCTTCGGCACGTTCCTCCTCGTGCTCGGTGGTGTCGGCACCGCGCTGTTCGCCGCGAACGTCCCGAGTGCCACGGACAACCAGCAGGGCGTCGGCTACCTCGGCGTGGCCCTCGCGTTCGGACTCACGCTCGTGGCCGGGATCTCGGCCGTCGGGCACATCTCCGGCGGTCACTTCAACCCTGCGGTCACGCTCGGTCTGCTCGCCGCGGGCCGCACCGATGCCCGCCACGTCGCCGGCTACATCGTCGCCCAGATCGTCGGTGGGCTCGCCGCGACGAGCATCATCGCCGCGGTGCTCTCCGGCAAGCCGGGGGCCTTCGCGGCCGCTCGTGACGGGGGATTCGCCTCGAACGGGTACGGATCGGCGAGCCCCGGCGGGTACGGCCTCGGGTCGGTGTTCCTGGCCGAGGCGGTCCTGACCGGTGTCTTCATCGCCGTCATCCTCTCGATCACCGCCAAGCGGGAGTACCAGGCCGTCGCGCCGATCGGGATCGGGCTCACCCTGACGCTGATCCACCTCGTGAGCATCCCGATCAGCAACACCAGCGTGAACCCGGCGCGCTCGATCGCCGCGGCCGTCTACGGCGGGGCGACGCCGCTCGCGCAGCTCTGGGTCTTCATCGTCGCCCCGATCGTCGGTGCCGTCGTCGCCGGTGTCATCGTCCGCGTGAGCGGTCGGCGCCAGCTCACCAGCTGACGACCGCCGCATCGCGGGACGCCCCGCCGGTCCACACCGGACCGGCGGGGCGTACGTTCTGCGACACCGCTACCGACCACCTCGGCCGGACGACCACCGACCACCGGGAGAACGCATGAGCTCACGCACCACGACCGCTTCCGTCACCGCCAAGACCCTGCTCCGCATCGCCCTCGGCGCCGTCCTCGTGTCGCACGGCTCCCAGAAGCTCTTCGGCGCGTTCGGCGGCGGCGGCATCGATGGCACCGCCCAGGGCATGCACCAGATGGGGTTCCGGCCCGGCCGCCGCAACGCCGTCCTGGCCGGGATCGGCGAGGCCGGCTCCGGTGCCGCCCTCGCGCTCGGCCTGGCCACCCCGATCGCCGGTGCGGGCGCCGCGACGACCATGGGTGTCGCGTCGAGCGTGCACACCCCGAACGGCTTCTTCAACGCCGACGGCGGGTTCGAGTTCCCGGCGTTCCTCGGCTTCTCGGCGGCGATGTTCGCCCTCGGCGGCCCCGGTCCGGTGTCCCTCGACCACGCGTCCGGCCACGTCTTCGACCGCCCGTGGCTGCGGGGACTCGCCCTCGCGGCGGTCCCGGTGGCGATCGCGGTCCAGGTCGCGCAGCGTCGGAAGGCGCTCGCCTCGGAACCGGCGGCTGCCGACGAGTCGTAGGACGTGACGGACGGGAGGCGCGGTGCCAGCCGGCACCGCGCCTCCCGTCCGTCACGCGGTGGCGACCAGTGCCTCACGCACTGCGGATGCGGGTCGCCGCGACAGCGGCGGCGAGGATCACGACGCCGGCGAGGGCGAAGGCGAGTTGCATCCCGGTCACGAAGTGCGCCCGATCGGCCAGGAACGCGCCGAAGACCGCGATCGCGACCGCCCCGCCCACCTGGCGGAACGTGTTGAAGACGGCGCTGGCGGTGCCCGCACGGTCGGCGGGGACGCTCGCGAGGACGATCGAGGTCGCCGGCGGCATCGCGACGGAGCCGCCGACGCCGGTGAGGATCGAGCACACCACGACCGCGACGACCGATCCCGTCGGCGCGGCGACGATCCCGACGACCAGGCCGACCACCATGCAGCTCAGCCCCGCGACGACGGGGACGCGCGTGCCGAGCCGGTTCGCGAGCGTGCCGCTGACGACGTTGCCGACGACGCTGCCCACCGCCGACGGCAGGAACACGAGGCCGGCGACCAGCGGGGTGAGGCCGAGGTGCTGCTGGAGGAAGAGACCGAGGACGAACACGCTGCCGAAGTTGCCGACCATGAACGCGAACCCGACCCCGAGGGCGATCCGCATGCTCGACGACCGGAACAGGTCGAGCGGCAGCATCGGGTGTGCACCGCGCGCCTGGACGATCAGGAACCCGACGAGGGCGAGCGCAGCGACGACGAGTGCTCCGACCACCGGTGGCGTGCCGAACCCCTCGGCCCCGCCCTCGATCAGGCCGTACACGAGGCCGATCAGCGTGAGGAGCGCGAGCGCCTGGCCGAGCGGGTCGAACCGTGCCGTCCGCGTCACCGACGGTGCCAGCCGCGAGCGCAGCACGAGCATCGCGACGCACACCGGCAGGTTGATCGCGAACACGAGCCGCCAGTCGAACGTGGTGAGCAGTCCGCCCAGCAGCGGACCGACCGCGCCCGCGACAGCGCCGCCGACCGCCCAGATCCCGAGGGCGTGGGCCCGTTCGCGGGCGTCCGGGAACCCCTCGCGGACGAGCGCCATGGACGCCGGGAGCATCACCGCGGCCGCGGCTCCCTGGACGGCACGTGCCGCGATCAGGGCGCCGAGCGTGGGCGACAGTGCGCAGGCTGCGGAGGCGACGAGGAACCCGACGGTGCCCCACCCGATCGCGCGTCCCGCTCCGATCCGCTCGGACAGGTTGCCGGCGAAGAGCAGCAGCGACGCGAACAGCAGCGTGTAGGCGTCGATCACCCACTGCAGACCGGCGGTGCTGCCGCCCAGCTCACGGCCGATCCGGGTCAGCGCGACGGTGACGATCAGGACGTCGAGCGTGATGAGGAAGAACGCCAGCGCGGCGAGGAGCAGGGCGAGGCGCGGAGCAGTGGGGCGGAGCACGTCTCCGATGGTCGTGGATCGTCGACGCGTGGGGGATGCCCTGTCGGGGAACCCGTCGACCCGGCTCGGGCGGCTCGGGATCAGACTGTCGTGGTGCCGCTCAGCCGCGCCTCCTCCGCGTCGTACCCCGACCGCACCTGCCGCAGCACGAGGTCGTCGATCTCGTCGGCGTCCCGCAACCGCAGGAGCGTCGCGGCCTTGTGCCGGACCAGGGCGAGCTCGAGGGCGACCGCGGTGTCGTGCCGTTGCAGCGCCGGGTGGTCGTCGTCCTCTTCCTCGCGGGCCTGGATGACGTCGAGGTGCGCCTCGTAGTCCTTCCGCACCCGCTCCACGGTCGCACGGTCCGCGCCGGTCGAGCGGGCCAGGCGGGGGAGTGCGTCGAGCGCCTCCTCGATCGCGGTGCGCTCGGCGAAGCGGCGCTCCTCGCCGACCGACTCGTCCTCGGGCAGTGCTGCCCGGCGGAGGACGGCCGGCAGCACCAGGGCCTGCCCGACGATCGTGACGACGACGACCCCGGCGGTGACGAAGACGATGAGGTCCCGGTCGGGGAACGCCGCGCCGGACTCGAGTGTCCGGGGCACGGCGACGGCCATCGCGAGCGACACCGCCCCGCGGAACCCGGCGAAGCCGCTGACGAGCCGGTCCCGGTGGCCCTCGCGAGGTGCTCCACCGGACCGTCGGGTGACGAGCCACACCGTGCCGCCGGCTGCGTTGAGGAACGCGAACCGCACGAGCACGAGGGCGATCGACACGGCGGCGATCACGCCGGTGGCGCGCAGGAGCTCGGCGGGCTCCAGTGCCCGGGCGGCGACCATCGCCTCGATGCCGACGAGCACGAACAGCGCGCCGTTCAGCAGGAACGTCAGGAAGGACCAGAACGCGCGGACCTGCTGACGGGTCTCGGCGCGGTCGAGCTTCGGACCGACCTGGCTCACGACGATCCCCGCTGCCACGACCGCGAGGACGCCGGAGGCCCCGATCGCCTCGGCACCGAGGAACGCGACGAACGGCACGAGGAGCGTCACCAGGTTCTCGAGGACGACCGTGTCGACGCGCCGGAGCACCTGCGTGCCGAGCCACGCCGCGACCAGACCGGCCGCCACGCCGCCGAGGTAGGACAGCGCGAGCATGCCCGAGACGCCCCAGAACGTGAGCTCCTGCGTGCCGACCGTGACCGCGACGGCGATCCCGTAGACCACGAGGGTGGTGCCGTCGTTGACGAGGCTCTCGGCACGCAGCACCGTGACGTTGCGTCGCGGCAGCATCTTCGTGAGCACCCCGACGGCCGTGGCGTCGGTCGGGGCCACGGCGGCACCGAGCACCCAGGCCGGACCCCACGGCATGCCGAGCAGGTGGAGCAGGACGGCGACGGCCCCGGCCGTGACCACGACGAGCAGCGTCCCCATCAGGACGATGCCGCGCAGGTTCTTCCGGATCTCGCGCAGGGACGTCGTCAGGCTCTCCCAGTACAGCAGCGCCGGCAGGAAGAGCAGGAGGACGGCGTCGGCGGGGAGCTGCACACCCGCGAACTCGGGCACGAGGGCGAGCAGCGCGCCGAAGACGAGCAGCAGCACCGGCGGGGCGACCCGGATGCGGTCGGCGATGCCCGCCGTCAGGGCGATGGCGAGGCCGAGCACGACCACCAGTTCAGGTCCCAGCACACGCACTCCTCGATCGACCGACACCCCAGTCAACGCGGTGGGCGCTGACAGCGCACACGCGCGCCGGGCGGTGGTCGCGACCAGTGCCGGACGGGAGGCGCGGGTCGGGCCCGACCCGTGCCTCCCGTCCGTCAGACGCGCAGGTCCACCGCGGACGACGCGCGGACGCCGTCCACCTCGACGACCACCCGCTCACCCCAGAACGCGACGCGGTCGCGCACGGCGGCGACCGCGGGGAAGGGGTCCGGGTAGGACCACGCGACGTCCTCGACGGTGCCGTCCGCGCGCCGGACTCCCCAGTACGCGGTCGCGTGGCCCTTGTACGGGCACTCGCTGGCGGTGTCGGTGGCGACGAGCTCGTCGAACCGGACGTCCTCGCGGGGCAGGTACCAGCGCGTCGGCAGGCCGGTCTCGTACACGGCGACGGGCGAACGGGAGTCGGCGAGCACCCGGTCGCCGTCGCGGACCACCACGTGCCGACTGCTCGGCAGTGCGTCCACCCGGTTGTGCGGGTCACGGGGATGGGTGATGACGCGCTCGTCCTCCTCGTACCAGGCGTCCAGGACTCCCGGGGTCCACGTGACGCCGAGCCACCCGTCGAGGCCGTCGTCGTCCCACGACCAGGCGACGTGCGGGACGACCCGGTCGGGGAGCCGGAGGTGGTACCAGCGTCGGGCCGGTCGGACCGGGCGCCAGGACCGACCCGGTGCGGGTGCGTCGTCCGCCGGCGACAGGAGGTCGGTGCGGACGTCGGCTCGCGGGATCCCGTACTCGGGGACCTTGTGGCCGGCCTCCCACACGAGGATCGGCGCACGGGTGTCGACGACCGTCAGGCCGTCGACGACCGCGCGGACCCAGCGGCTGCTCGGCTCCCACGTGAGGTGGTCCGGCAGGGCGGGGTGACGACGGCGGAGGGTGTCGGATTCGGCGGGCTGCGGCACGGGGCGATCATGCTCCTCGGACGCGGTCCGTGCGCACTCCTACGTTGTGTGACGTCGCGCAACGCTCCGTTACGTCGCCGCTCGTGGACCGTCGGTGGTGCGTGTTTGCATCACTCCACTGACGAGGGAGTGTTCCATGACGCACGTCGAACGGGCCGCCCGCGTGGCCTCGGTGCCACTGCGGATCGCGGTGTTCTCGCACGGGACGGAAGCGCCGCCGGCGAGCCGGGCGTACCGCGACGAGCTGGACCTGTTCGCCGCCGCGGAACGACTCGGGTACGAGAGCGCGTGGGTCCGTCAGTTCCACTTCCGACACGACGACGACCCGACCCGCGGCGGGCTGCCGTCACCGTTCGTCTTCTTCGCCGCCCTCGCCGAGCGCACCTCGACCCTGCGGCTCGGACTCGGTGCGGTGACGCTCCCGCACGAGGACCCGGTCCGCGTCGCCGAGGACGCCGCGGTGCTCGACGCGCTCAGCGACGGCCGGGTCGAGCTCGGTGTCGCGAACGGCGGCGGCCCGGAGACCCTCGACGTCTTCGCGCCGGACCTCGCCCACGCCGAGCACGAGGCACGTCGGGCGGCCTTCGACGCCCAGCTCGACACGCTGCTCGGTGCGCTCCGCGGGGAGCCGCTCGGGACCGGCACGGCCCGACTGAACCCGGACGGCAGCGCACTGCTGGACCGGCTCTGGGACGCCACCCTCACCGCCGGCAGCGCTGCGATCGCCGCCACCCGGGGACACGGGGTCCTGGTCGGCACCACCCAGACGGTACCGGCCGAGGTCACCGCCGCCGCCTACCTCGACGCGCTGCCCGACGGCGCGGTGCCGCGCGTGGCGCTCTCCACCGCGATCTACCCGGCTCGTGACCGTGCCACGGCGCTGCGCGAGGCCCGTGCCGGCATCGAGGCGAAGTACGCGTGGGGCGAGTCGTTCCTGCCCCCGGCGTCGACCCTGGCCGAGAAGGCCGCGTCGCTGAACCTGCACTACGGCACCGCCGAGGACATCGCCGAGTCGATCCTGTCGAAGCCGTACTCCCGGTACGCCACGCAGCTCAACGTGCAGGTCGAGCACGGCTACGCCGACCAGGAGCGTCGGCGCGAGGCCCTCGCGCTGTTCGCGGAGGACGTCGCGCCACGCATCGGGGCGACGGTGGGGCCGGTCGCACCGGCACGGACACGAGAGGCGGTGACGGCATGACGCGCGACGGCGGCCTCGTGCTGGGCGGGATGGTCTTCTACCCGGGCGGTGAACACGTCACGAGCTGGCGGCTGCCCGGCAGCGAACCGGAGCAGTACCTCGACGTGGAGTACTACGTCCGGTTCGCCCAGACGCTCGAGCGCGGCGGGTTCGCGACGCTCTTCATCGCCGACGAGCTCTACGTCTGGGACCGGTTCGACTCGGGCATCGACCACGTCGTGAACATCCGCACCGAGCCCTTCACGCTGCTCGGCGCGCTCTCGCAGCGGACCGAGCACATCGGACTCGCCGCCACGGTGTCGACGACGTACAACGAGCCGTACCACGTCGCACGGAAGCTCGCCTCGCTCGACCATCTCAGCGAGGGTCGCGCCGCGTGGAACCTCGTCACGAGCGCCTCCGACGAAGAGGCGTGGAACTTCGGGCGCGACGCCAACCTCGACCACGCGGTGCGCTACCGGCGCGGGGCCGAGTTCGTCGACGTCGTGCAGGGACTCTGGGACAGCTGGGACGACGACGCCTTCCTCCACGACAAGCAGTCCGGGTACTTCGCCAAGCGCGAGGGCCTGCACGTCCTCGACCACCAGGGGGAGTTCTTCCGGGTGCGGGGACCCCTGAACATCGCCCGTCCGCCCCAGGCGCACCCGGTGCTGTTCCAGGCCGGCGCGTCCGAGGCCGGCCGAGCGCTGGCCGGGGCGAAGGCCGAGGGCGTGTTCACGCTCTGGCAGGACGAGCTCGCCGACGCGCAGGCGCTGTACGCCGACTACAAGCGGCGAGCCGTCGACAACGGTCGCGATCCGTCGTCGATGCTCATCCTGCCGGCCGTGTCGCCCGTCATCGGCGACACCGAGGCGGACGCGCTGCGCCAGCTCGACGAGATCGAGGAGCTCACGCCGGACCGCGTCTCGCTCGACCTGCTCTCGCACTACCTGCAGACCGACCTGTCCGACCGGCCGCTCGACGCGCCGTTCGAGCACGTCTTCGACGAGTCGTCGATCACCCAGTCGAAGTCGGTGTACGAGTCGATCCGACGCATCGCCGCGGACGCCACGACGCTGCGCGAGGTCTACCGGACGATCCTGCGGCGCCGGTTCCTGCCCGGAACACCCGAGCAGATCGCGGACTGGCTGACCGAGCGCTACGAGCAGGACGCCGCGGACGGCTTCATGCTCGCGTTCTCGTCGATCCCGGTGAGCGTGGACCGGTTCGTCGACCAGGTGGTGCCGGAGCTCGAACGCCGCGGCGTGTACGACCGCACGTACCGCGGGGACACCCTGCGCGAGCACCTCGGGCTGGCGCGACCGGCGAGCACGCTCCGGACGGCGGAGGTCTCGGCATGAGCGACCGGATCCTGCTCGGTGCGTTCGCCTTCCACCCCGGCGGCGCGCACGTCACCGGCTGGCGGCACCCGTCGTCGCGGCCGGCCGAGCACCTGACGATCGGCCACCACCGCCACATCGCGCAGAGCGCCGAGCGCGGGTTCTTCGACACGCTGTTCCTGGCGGACGGCCTGTACTTCTGGGACCGGTACCCGTCGGGCGTCGACCACTACGGCGCGCTCCGCCCGGAGCCGTTCACCCTGCTCGCGGCGCTGTCCCAGGTGACCAGCCGCATCGGACTCGCGGCGACGGTCTCGACCACCTACAACGAGCCGTACCACGTGGCGCGGACGATCGCCTCCCTCGACCACATCAGCCGGGGCCGCGCGGCGTGGAACCTCGTCACGAGCCGCTACGACGAAGAGGCCCGGAACTTCGGCGGCGACGCGCACATCGACCACTCCCGCCGGTACGAGCGGGGCCGCGAGTTCGTCGACGTCGTCCACGGTCTGCTCGACAGCTGGGACGACGACGCGATCCGTGCGGACGCCGCGTCCGGGATCTTCGCCGACCGGGAGGGGCTGCACCGGCTCGACCACGACGGGGAGTTCTTCCGGGTGCGCGGTCCGCTCAACATCGCCCGGCCGCCGCAGGGCCACCCGCTGCTGTTCCAGGCCGGCGGCTCCGAGTCCGGCCTCGAGCTCGCCGCCGACACCGCGGACGCCGTGTTCACGCGGGGTGGGTCCGCGGCCGACGTCCGTCGGTTCGTCGACGACCTGCGCGCCCGGGCGGTCCGACACGGTCGCGCTGTCGACGCCGTGAAGATCATGCCCTCGGTCATGCCGGTCGTGGGGGAGACCGCCGCCGACGCCCGGGCCGAGGCGGACGCGATCCTGGCGCTCACCCCGGACGCGCTCATCCTCGAGGACGTGTCGCACCAGATCGGCCAGGACCTGTCCGGGCGCGACGTCGACGTGCCGTTCGACTACGCCGAGGAGTTCGACACCTCGAACGAGACCCGGTCACCGAAGCCCGCGGTCGAGCGCCTGCTCGCGGACGGGCCGGCGACGCCCCGCGACGTCTACTCGTGGTCGTACCGGCGGAGCCTGCTCACCGGCACCGGGCCGGAGATCGCCGACCGGCTCGAGGAACTCGCGGACGACGGCGGAGCGGACGGCTTCATCGTGCAGTTCCCGTACCTGCCGGGTGGCATCGACCGCTTCGTCGACCACGTCGTGCCCGAGCTGCAGCGCCGCGGCCGGACCGCCACCACGTACGACGACCTCACCCTGCGCGAGCGGTTCGGACACCCCCGCGTGCCCGACCGTGCGCACCGCTGACCGCACCACCCCCTGCACCCCGAACCCCAGGAGCCAACCATGACCGTCGACCTCACGTCGCGGCGGCGTCGCCTCAAGCGCCTCGCCCTCGCGGCCACCGCGTCCGCCCTCGCCCTCACCCTCGCCGCGTGCTCGTCCGGCGGCGACGCCTCGTCCGGCTCGTCGGACGCCGGCACCTACACGCTCGGCCTCCAGGAGCCCGACAGCACCATCAACCCCCTCACCACGTCCGACTACAACGCGATGTTCATCGTCGGGCTGGCATCCGAGGGACTCCTCAGCCAGGACGCGCAGGGCAAGCTCGAGGGCCGGCTCGCCGACTCCTGGAAGGCCTCGTCCGACGGGCGCACCTGGACCGTCACCCTGCGCGACGGCCTGAAGTTCTCGGACGGCGCCGCCCTCACGAGCAAGGACGTCGTCGCGACGTTCGACTCGATCATCGGCACGGACAGCCAGTCGCCCGGCAAGTCGAGCTTCGAGGGCATCCTCGGGTCCGTCGCCGCGGACGGCGACTCCGCCGTGGAGTTCACGCTCGACAAGCCCTACGCCGACTTCCCGTACCTGCTCACCGGCTCGAACACGACGATCCAGCCCGCCGGCTTCACGGCGTCGACGAACTGGGCGAAGCAGCCCGTCGGTGCCGGCCAGTTCGTGCTGTCGAAGTACTCCGCCGGCCAGGGCGCGACGTTCACGAAGAACCCCGACTACTGGGACGCGAAGGACGTCGACCTCGAGAAGGTCGACGTGAAGTTCTACGCCGACGACCAGGCACAGCTGCTGGCCTTCCAGAGCGGCGAGATCGACCAGATCGCGTCGAGCCCCACCGCGACCTCGACGCTGCAGGCCTCCGACTACAACGAGACCAAGCCGTACTACAACAAGTTCGACGGCATCTTCCTCGACGTGACCAAGGCGCCGTTCGACGACCCGGACGTCCGCGAGGCGTTCGCCCTGGCGCTCGACCGGGAGGAGATCGTCAAGACGGTCTACGGCGGGAACGCCGAGGTCGGCAACGACACCACGTTCTTCCCGAGCTCCGCGATCCAGCCGAAGGGCCTCGAGCAGCGGTCGCAGGACGCGGCGAAGGTGCGGGAGCTCCTCGGCGGCAAGACCGTGTCGTTCGAGATCACCACGCTCGACGCCGAGAAGGCGCTCGCCCAGGTGGTGCAGCAGCAGCTCGAGGCCGTCGGCGGGTTCGACGTCACGCTCAAGGTCCTCACGAGCGCGCAGTACTACGCCGACGGGGCCGACACGCCGTGGCTCAACGCCCCGGTGACGATCACGAACTGGGCGCAGCGACTGCCGGCCCAGTACGTCGACCTGATCTACCGGTCCGGCGCCGCCTGGAACGCGTCGAAGTACTCGAACCCGGAGCTCGAGACCCTCGTCGACCAGTACGAGTCGACCACGTCGGAGTCCGAGCGGCAGGACCTCGCCGACCGGATCGCGACGATCGAGTGGACGGACCTGCCGGTGATCCTGCCGGCGTTCGCGTCGAGCAGCATCCTGCTGCAGAAGCGCGTGACGGGGACCTTCCGGTCCGGGCAGGACTTCCCGGGCGGATTCGACTTCCGCGGGATCGGGGTCACCTCGTCATGAGCACCGCGCGCCGCCGTCGTCTGCTGTCCCTCGTCGGCCAGCGGGTCGTCCAGATCCCGCTCGTCCTGGTCGTGGTCTCGATCCTCACGTTCTGGCTGGTCCAGGTCGTCCCGGGGGACCCCGGTCGGAACGCGCTCGGGCAGTACGCGACGGCGGCGCAGGTGCAGGCCTGGAACGTCGACCACGGACTCGACGGCTCCCTCGTGAGCCGGTACCTGCACTGGATCGGCGGGTTCGTGACCGGCGACTGGGGCACGAGCTTCGTGTACTCCGAGCCGGTGCGGGACCTGGTGCTCGGACGGCTCGGCAACTCGCTCCTGCTCGGCGCGTACGCCTTCGTCATCATGGTGCCGGTCGCCCTCGTGCTCGGCGCCGTGCAGGCCTACCGCCAGGGGCGCCGGTCGGACCGTGCCGTGACGGTGGGGCTGCTGACCGTCTCCGCGATCCCGGAGTTCGTGGTCGGGATCGTCCTGCTGCTGGTCTTCGCGGTCTGGCTCCGCGTCGTGCCCGTGCAGGCGTCCGGGGCGCCCGACGCAGGGTTCGGCGAGCGGCTCCGGGTGCTCACCCTGCCGGCGGTCGTGCTGGCCCTGGCGTACCTCGCCGTCCTGACCCGGATGGTGCGGGCCGGGGTCATCGAGACGATCCGGTCGCAGTTCCACCGGACCGCGGTGCTGAAGGGGCTGACGACCGGTCAGATCGTCCGGCGGCACGTCGTCCGCAACGCGCTCATCCCGACGTTCTCGGTGCTCGGGATCTACCTCGGCACCCTGCTCGGCGGGAGCGTGATCGTCGAGACGCTCTTCTCGTACCCGGGGCTCGGCGCGCTGCTCGTGTCGGCCGCCGAGCGGAAGGACGCGCTCCTGCTCGAGAGCGGCGTGATGCTCGCCGGAGCGCTGTCCCTCGGCGCGCTGCTGCTCACCGACCTCTTGTTCGTCGTGGTGGACCCCCGGATCCGGTTCGAACGGCGGGTCACCGCATGACCGCCGTCGTCCCCGGAGCCCTCGCCACCGACGCCCCGGTCGCCACCGGGCCGGAGCAGACCGCCGGGTCGCGCCGTGCCCGCCGTGGCTGGCGCGCGCTGCTGGGTCGCCCGACCTTCCTGGTCTCGGTCGCGGTCCTCGTCTGGTGGGTCGTCCTCGCCGTCGGGTGGCACGCGCTCGGGTTGCAGCCGTTCGCGAAGACCGGGGAACTCCTGCAGGCGCCGAGTGCGGCGCACTGGTTCGGCACCGACTCGCTCGGGCGCGACGTCTTCGCCCGGGTCGCGGCCGGAGCCCGCCCGGCGCTCGTGATCGGCCCGTTCGGTGCCGCGCTCGCGACCGTCCTCGGGGGCACGCTCGGGCTCGTTGCGGGCTTCCACCGCGGCTGGGTCGACACCGCCCTGATGCGGTTCTTCGACGTGCTCCTCGCGCTGCCGAGCCTCATCTTCCTGGTGGTGCTCGTGGGGGCGTTCGGCGTCTCGACCCCGGCGCTCGTGCTCATCGTCGGCGTGCTCTTCGCACCGGGCATCGCGCGCATCGTCCGCGCCGCGGTGCTCGTCGAGATGGGCAAGTCCTACGTGCAGGCGGCCCGGCTCCAGGGCGAGAGCGCGCTCCGGGCGATGCTCACCGAGCTCCTGCCGAACGTCGTCGGGGTGTTCGTCGTGCAGGCCGTCCTGAGCCTCGGTGCCGCCATCTTCATCACCGCGTCGCTGTCCTTCCTCGGCCTCGGGTCGCAACCTCCGGCCGCCGACTGGGGCCTCGACATCAACGCGAACCGCGCCTACCTGCAGGCCGCCTGGTGGACGGTCGTCTTCCCGGGCGTCGCCGTGGCGTCGATCGTCGTCGCCGCGAACCTCATCGCGGACAACCTCAAGGAGGTCGCCGAGTGAGCGAACCGCTGGTCCGGGTCGAGGGACTCACCGTCGCGTACCGCGGCGTCAGGGTCGTCGACGGGGTGTCGTTCACGATCGAGGCGGGCGGGTCGTACGGCCTCGTCGGCGAGTCCGGCTCCGGCAAGAGCACGGTGGCGGGGACCCTCACCGCCTCGCTCGGTCCGGATGCCGACGTCTCGGCGGCGGCGATCGTCGTCGACGGTTCGGACGTCCCCACGCTCCGGCGCGAACGGCTCCGGCGCTTCCGGCGTGACGTGGTCGCCGTCGTGCACCAGGAGCCGGGCCTCGCGCTGAACCCGACGATGCCCGTCGGCCGTCAGGTCGCCGAGGTGCTCCGTGCCACCGGGTCCGGGCGGGCCGAGGCCGAGTCGAGGACGGTCGAGGCGTTCACCCGCGTCGGTCTGCCCGACCCGGACACGATCGGCGTCCGGTACCCGCACGAGCTGTCCGGCGGGCAGCAGCAGCGCGTCGCGATCGCGATGGCCCTGGTCTCCCGGCCGCGGCTGCTCGTGCTCGACGAGCCCACGACCGGCCTCGACAGCACCGTCGAGGCCGGGATCATGGCGCTCATCGACGAACTGCGCGAGGAGACCGGCTTCGCCACGCTCCTCATCAGCCACAACCTGCCGCTCGTCGCCGCGCACTGCGAGCGGGTCGGTGTCCTCCGGCACGGCGTGCTCGTCGAGGAGGGCTCCGCCCGAACGGTGCTCGGTGCGCCGTCCGAGCCGTACACGGTGCAGCTCGTCGAGGCGTTGCCGGACATCACCGCGGGCAAGGCCGCACGCGGCACCACGGAGGACGACGTGCTCGTGTCGGTCCGCGGCCTCCGCAAGGAGTACGACGGTGCGGTCGCCCTCGACGGCATCGACCTCGA
Organism: Curtobacterium sp. C2H10; assembly: GCF_025407985.1. Classification (NCBI taxonomy): domain Bacteria; kingdom Bacillati; phylum Actinomycetota; class Actinomycetes; order Micrococcales; family Microbacteriaceae; genus Curtobacterium; species Curtobacterium sp. C2H10. The sequence goes on from NZ_JABXGF010000050.1 coordinate 13,928, forward strand.
CCTGCACCGGGGCGAGGTCCTCGGCGTCGTCGGGGAGTCCGGCTCCGGCAAGACCACGTTCGGGCGCGCCCTCGCCGGCCTCGTCCGGTTCGACGGCACGGTGACCACGGCTGCCTCCGCCGCGGGCGACGGCCCCGGGCGACGGACCCCGCCCGTGCAGGTCGTGTTCCAGAACGCCGACGCGTCGCTCAACCCGAGGCGGACCGTCCGCCAGGTGCTCGGCCGGGCGATCCGACTGCTCGGTGGCGAGGGCAGCGCCGAGGACCTCGCCGCCCGGGTCGGACTCGACGCCGCGGTCCTCGACCGCCGGCCGGCGCAGCTCTCCGGCGGACAGAAGCAGCGCGTCGCGATCGCCCGGGCCTTCGCCGGTCCCGTCCCGCTGGTCGTGTGCGACGAGCCCACCTCGGCGCTCGACGTGTCCGTGCAGGCGCGGATCCTCGACCTCGTCCTCGTCCTGCAGCGCACCACCGGGACGACGTGCGTCTTCGTGTCGCACGACCTCGCGGTGGTGCGTCGCGTCGCCGACCGGATCGCGGTCTTCGACGCCGGGCGGATCGTCGACGTCGGTCCGGCCGAGCAGCTGTTCGACGCGGGACGGCACCCGCGCACGCGGGAGCTGGTCGCGGCCGCGTTCGACCTCCGTCGGCGAGCGGGCCTGGTCGCACCGGTGCCCGACGGGGTGGTCGACGCATGACGCACGGGGACGGACGTCCGCGGTAGCGTGCCGCCATGAGCGACGACACGACCCCCGCCCCCGCGCGTGACTCCCGCATCGCCGTCGTGACCGGCGGCGGCAGCGGGATCGGCCGCTCCGCCGCACTCGCGCTGGCGGGCGACGGGTGGGCGGTCGTGGTCGCCGGACGGCGGCGTGGCCCGCTCGACGAGGTCGCGGCCGTCTCGGAGCGCATCGTGCCGGTCGTCGCCGACGTCTCGGTCGAGGCGGACGTCCGACGGCTCTTCGACGAGACCGTCGCGCGGTTCGGCCGACTCGACCTCCTGTTCAACAACGCCGGCACCGGGGCGCCGGCGACGCAGTTCGACGAGATCACGCTCGACACCTGGGACGAGGTGCTGGCCGTGACCCTCACGGGTTCGTTCCTCTGCGCCCGCGAGGCGTTCCGGATCATGCGGACCCAGACACCGCAGGGCGGCCGCATCATCAACAACGGCTCGATCTCCGCGCACGCACCGCGGCCGCTCTCCGCGCCCTACACGGTCGCCAAGCACGCGGTGGCCGGCCTGACGAAGCAGCTCCAGCTCGACGGTCGGGCGTTCGGCATCGCCTGCGGGCAGCTCGACATCGGCAACGCCGCCACCACGATGGGGTCGGGCGCGGCGGACGGGACGATGCAGGCGGACGGCTCGATCCGCCCCGAACCGACGATGGACGTCGCCGAGACGGGCCGGGCGGTGGCCTACATGGCCGGGATGCCGGCCGGCACGAACGTGCCGAACCTGACGGTCATGCCGACCGCCATGCCGTTCGTCGGTCGCGGCTGACACCGGACCGCTCAGCCCCGCGCGGCGCGCGCCCCACCGGGCAACGACCGCCGCGCCCGGCGCCACCACGCACCCCACGGCAGCGAGGTCGCGAGCGCCAGGCCGATCACGACGCTGCCGAACCACCCGACGACGACGCCGGGGATCGGCACGAGCAGGCTCGTCCACAGCAGCACCGCGAGGATGCCCAGCACGTACGCCGCCCCCGCCTTGAGGTACCGGAGCCGCTTCAGCCCCGACGCCTCGTCGAGCCGCGAGGTCAGGCGCGCCAGGAACACCGCCCCGACCCCGATCGCGGCGATCGCCACGGCTGCCTGCTCGAGCGCCCCGAGCCCGTCACCGCCGAGCACACCGGAGCCGGACAGGCTGTAGACCCCGTCGAGGATCTCGAACAGCATGAACACCACGAGCCCGCGTTCGAAGACGACCGTCGAGGCGTAGGCGTGGATCCGCCAGGCGCCGCTCCCGGTCCCGATCGACGCCGTGTCGGTCCCGTCCGTGCTCCGGAGCGCCCACGCCGCGATCCGCTTCGACCCGAGGTACGCGCCGATGCCGATCGTCCCGCCGAGGACCACCGGCAGCAGCGTCGGCGGGGACCACCCGGCGTCGACCCCCACGAGCACCGAGGTCAGCAGCACCCCGGCGCCGGCGGTGACCAGCGACCAGACGCGAGGGCGGGCGACCCGGGCGAGCCGCGCCTCCAGTCGGCCCAGCCAGGACCGGCGCGACGCGCGGTCCGTGTTGAAGAGGTACTCGGCGAAGACGAGCCAGATGAACGCGGCGCCGAAGGCGGCGAGGGCCGGCCGCACCTCGGCGAGGTGCGCCGAGAACGAGCCCGGTGCGAACACGGCCTCGCCCACCGAGCTCGCCGGGTCGGTCGCGTCGCCGACGGCCACCGCGGCCGGCGGGAGCAGCAGCCGCATCGCGAGGACGCCCGCGACGATGCCGAGCGACAGGAACAGCCGCCGTGCGGGGGAGTGCAGGCGCGACGCGATGCCGGCCATCGGGACCGACGAGTCGGCCGCCATCGCGATCTCGAGGAGTGCGAGCGCGACGAACGCGAGCGCGGCGGCCGGACCGAGCACGAACCACGCCAGGGCGGCGGCTGCGACGGTGGTGAGCAGGGGGACGGTCAGGAGCGATCTCGTGGCCATCAGCCCATCCAGCACCGTCGGCCTGGGTGGGCAGTGGAGCGCTCCTGGGCATCGGCCTGGAGGAACGGCTCGGTTCGCCCGGGACGGGTGACGGCCCGTCCCCACTTGCGGGGACGGGCCGTCGGGTCACGTCGGCAGGCGGCCGGGTGCGGCCTCCGGTGCGTCAGTCGTGGAACGTCTCGATGGACGCGCCGAGCGAGTTGAGCCGTTCCTGCAGCTGCTCGTAGCCGCGTGCGATGATGCCGACGTTGCGCAGGACGCTCTCGCCCTTGGCCGCGAGCATCGCCAGCAGGATGACCACGGCGGGGCGGAGAGCCGGCGGGCAGCTGACCTCGGCACCCGAGAAGTGCGTCGGGCCGGTCACGTCGAGCCGGTGCGGGTCGCGCAGGGTCACGCTCGCGCCCAGGCGGGTGAGGTCGAGCAGGTGGATCGCGCGGCCCTCGTAGACCCAGTCGTGCACGAGCGTGGTGCCCTCCGCCATCGCGGCGATGACCACGAAGAACGGCAGGTTGTCGATGTTCAGGCCGGGGAACGGCATCGCGTGGATCTTGTCGATCGGGGCGTGCAGCTCGGACGGGTGCACCGTGATGTCGACCAGGCGGGTGCGGCCGTTTGCGGCGGGGTACTCGTCGGTCACGTCGAAGCGCAGGCCCATCTCGGCCAGGGTCGCGAGTTCGATCTCGAGGAACTCGATCGGTGCGCGCGTGACGGTGAGCGTGGAGTCGGTGACGATGCCGGCGGTCAGCAGGCTCATGGCCTCGACCGGGTCCTCGCTCGGCCAGTAGTCCACGACCTCGTCGATGCGGCTCTTGCCGGTGATCCGGAGCGTGGTGGTGCCGATGCCCTCGATCTCCACCCCGAGGAGCTCGAGGAAGAAGCAGAGGTCCTGCACCATGTAGTTCGGGCTGGCGTTGCGGATGACGGTCTCGCCGTCGCGGGCGGCCGCTGCCAGGATCGCGTTCTCGGTGACGGTGTCGCCGCGCTCGGTGAGGACGACCGACTTCGTCGGGACCTCGGTGTTCGCCACGTCGACCTCGTACCAGCCCGACGTCGCCTCGACGTCGACGCCGAACGGGCGCAGGGCGATGAGGTGCGGCTCGACCGTGCGGGTGCCGAGGTCGCAGCCGCCGGCGTACGGCAGACGGAAGGACTCGTACCGGCCGCTGAGCGGACCGAGGAACATGAGGACGCTGCGGGTCCGGCGGGCGGCATCGGCGTCGATCGCGTCGAGACGGAGGTCGGACGGGGCGACGATCTCGAGGGTCTCGCCGTCCTCGGACCAGGTGACCGTCGCACCGAGGCTGCGGAGCACGTCGATGATGCGGTCGACCTCGACGATGCGCGCGACCTTGTGCAGTCGGGTCACGCCACGGTTCAGCAGCGAGGCGCACAGGAGCGCCACGGCGGCGTTCTTGCTCGAGTTCACCGCGATCGAGCCGCTGAGCTTGCGGCCGCCCTGCACGCGGAGGTGGGCACGCTGCGGGGCGCCGCCGATCGAGACGATCTGCTGGTCGAGGGCGTCGCTGATGCGGGTGAGCATCTCGAGGGACAGGTTCTGCCCGCCCTGCTCGATGCGGTTGATGGCACTCTGGCTCGTGCCGACGCGTTCGGCGAGCTGGGCCTGGGTCATGCTGCGACCCTTGCGGGCGCCCCGGATGAGGGCGCCGACCTCGCGGAGCGGGGCCGGGGTGGTCGGGGGAGCGACGATGGTGGTGTCGGTCATGAGGGGCACGCTAACACGCTCATGAGATAAATCGTGGGGGACAACGCCCAGGCTTCTCAGGATCGGGTCGGGAATACACCGTCTGTGAGAACTTCGTCGTCACCTGTCGTCCAGCGGAGCACATCGCCGTCGAACGTCCAGACGGTCGCGGCGTCGTCGTCGACCACCGGTTGCGGGTCGCGCAGCCACACGGTGGTGTCCGGCGTCCACCCGGCGATGACGCTCGCGGTGTCGGGGTCGACCGGGATCGCGGTGCCGGCTGCGCGGAGCCAGGCGCGGACCGTCACGTGGACGGCGTCGTGGGTCTCGGCGAGCGCGGACCAGTCCGGTGTCAGCCACCGTCCGTCGCGGCCGGTGGTGCGGTACCAGTCGTGCCGGCGCGTCGTGTCGCTCACGTCGACGGACCACCGGCGGCAGAGCGCACCCCAGTCCTCCGCGGAGTCGACCAGCAGGACGCGGACGTCCGGTGTCGGGTGGATCGGAGCGACGGTGGCACGCTCCCAGCCGAGCCCGTCCTCCACCGCCCAGAGCCCGATCGGGCCGAGGGTCCCGACGGCGGCGGTGGTGGTGACGAGCTCGGGCGGTGGTGTCGACCACCAGGAGCCGCTCACGTTCGCCGCGGCCGGGCGACGACGATCGCGGGGCCGCACGGCAGCCACCTCGGTCGTCAGTGCGCGGTGCCACGCAGTGAGGCTCCGGGCTGCTGCTCCCGGACCGGCGCCGCGGTCGGGGTGCCGCCCGTGCTCGCCGTCGAAGACCGTGCTCCATTGCGTCACCGCTCCGGGCGGTTCGACGACGGCGGTCACCGCGGGGAGGGACGCCCAGGTGCTCGCGAGCCGGGCGAGCGCCGGGGCGAAGTCGGACCGGGCGAGCAGGACGTCGGTCGCGTCCGGCTCCTGCCAGGACATCGCGGTGTCGGCCGTGTCCGCGAGCGCGCGGAGGACCTGCGTGGTGTCGATCGACCGCGGGTCGACCGTGTCGATGACCGCCTCGAGTGCGTGGGCGACCTCGAACGTCGACGGAGCGGGCTCCGGTCGGTCTGCACCGGGCCCGAAGAGCGAAGGAGCGTTTCCGCGATCACGGTCGAGGTGGTACTCCGCCCAGAAGCTCAATTGGTACAGGTGCTCGGCGACCGCGGACGACTCGTCGGCCGCGTGTCCGAGGAGCTCGAAGCAGAAGCGTCGGCCTCGGGGGCCCACGAGCAGGTCCTCGGGGGTGATCACGGCGTCAGGCTACTGCGCACGCCCTCGGTCAGGGGCGTGCGAGCCGGCCGCGCACGATCGAGTCGCCCGAGTGCGCCGGGTCGCCGTCGTCCGCCTCGGCCGAGACGTCGACGACCGGGAAGCGTGCGGTGTCCATGCCCGACGGGACCGTGAACCGCCCGCGGTCGCCGTCGAGGAACCCGACGCTGACGAGGCCGTCGAGGTCAGAGCGCATCATCCACACCTCGCGCAGGGCACCGGTACCCGTTCGTCCGGTCCCGCCGCGCAGGTCGACCACGAGCGAGAGCCGCCCGTCGCGGTCCCGTTCCAGCTCGGCGGTGCCACCGGCCCCGGACCATCCGGGCAGCGCGTCGAGCTCCGCCCGTGCGAGCACGGTCTCGGACGCCGAGCCGGGGAGCCCGGGCAGGGCACCCGTCGCCACGCCGATCCCGAGCACGATCGCGAACGCACCGACGACGGCCGCGACGGTCAGGAGGACGCGCCGACGGCGGTGGACGCGGGGCCCACCGGGGGTGACCCGTCCGCGGGGGCGGGTCGTTCCTCCTGGGCGGCCCACTCCGGAGACCGCGACCGGTGCGGGTGACTCCGCCGGGACGTCGCGCGGCGGACCGTCCCGGACCTCGGCGGCGATGCGGTCCCAGACCGCCTCCGGGGGCGCATCGAGCCGGACGTGGGAGGACGACCGCGTCACGGCGGCGACGCGCTGCAGGTCCGCGACCTCGTCGCGGCACCGGGCGCAGGTAGCGAGGTGCTCCGTCACGGCGTCGTCGGCCACGACACCGGAGACCGCGAGCATGGCGAGCGTCTCGTCGTCGACGTGCTTCATTCGATCACCTCGAGACGTGTTCGGAGCCGAGCCAGACTTCGGTGGATGTGACTCTTGACGGTGCCGAGGGGGAGTCCGAGCCGTTCGGCGATCTCACGATGGCTCAGCTCGTCGTAGAACGCCAAGCGCATGACCCGGCGTGGCACGTCGTCGAGCCGGTCGAGCTCGCCCGCGACCAGCGCGCGTTCGGCGAGGTCGAACTCGGACTCCGGTGCCGCCGCGGTCTCCTCGACGACGGTCGGGTCGGTGGTCCTGGCGTGCCGTGTCCGTTCCGCGAAGGCGTCCGCGATGCAGTTCCGGGTGATCCCGACGAGCCAGGCGCCGAGCGGGGCCCGCCCCGGGTCGTAGCTGGCACTCCGGCGCCAGGCCTTCACGAAGACCTGTTGCGTCACGTCCTCGGCCGCCGACTGGTCGCCCAGCGCGCGGAGCGCCAACGAGTAGACGAGCGGGGACCACCGGTCGTAGACGGCGCGCAGGGCGTCCTCGCTCCCGGCGCTGAACGCGTCGGAGAGCTCGCTGTCGTCCGGGAGGGTGGTCGTCACTGGATCCTGTCGCTGGCGTGGTCGTCGTCGACCGTGACCCGATCGTACGGCGGACGTGCTCGGTCCGGTCAGGCCGGCGTCGCGCTGATGATGAGGTTGCTCTCGTAGTGGTGGGTGGACTCGTCGAACACGCCGCCGCAGGAGACCAGGACGAGCCGTCGCGGCCCGTCGGTCCGGAACACCGAGGCCCACGGGAGGCCGCGTTTGGCGACGAGGGCGACCGAGTCGATCCGCCACCGGGTCCGGTCACCGGCCGTGTCGGTCAGGGTGACGGTCGTGCCGGCGGGGACGTCCCGGAGGTGGGCGAACGGTCCGACGCCGTAGCCGACAGCGTCGACGTGGGCGGCGATCACGACGGTCCCCGTGGTCGACGCCGGTGCAGCGCCGTACCGGTACCAGCCGGCGACGGCCGGATCGGGCGGCAGGGACATCCCGCCCCGGTCGTCGACGCCCTCGGGACGGACCTCGGCCCGCACCCCGGCCCAGTCGACGGCGATCCGGGACGGAGCGGCGACCCGGACGGCCGGCGGGACCGTGGCGCGGACCTGCGGCACCGCGGTCGAGAACGCCGACGGCACCGGGGTCGGCGTCGACGACGGACCGGTGACGATCGCGGTCGAGGGGTGCCCGTCGGGGGTGGGGGAGCCGCCCGACGAGCACCCGGTCAGGATGGTCGCGGCCACCGCGGCGACGACGAGCGCCGCCGCGGTGGTCCGGACCGGGGACGGCACGGTCAGTGACCCGAGTCCTGCCGCTGGTCCCCGGTCACGGTGCGGCGGCGCCGGAGCACCACCGCGCCGATCGCGACCGCAGCCGCGAGGGCTGCTGCCGTCCCGCCGACGATCCCGGCGGTGTCGGTCCGGTTCGTCGCGACGAGTCCGGCGTTGCCAGCCGGGACGCCGTTCGGCGTACCGCCGAGGTCCGAGATCGTCTGGGTGGCGAGGGCGAGGTTGCCGTCGTCGAGGCTGCCCCAGGCGTACACGATCGTGTCGGCTCCGGCGGTGACCGGGACGTCGGCCGGACCGATCACCGGGTCGGTCGTGCCGGTGGCGGCGACGGATGCCGAGACGGTGCCGGCGGGGAGCTCGAGCGCCTGCTCGTCCGGGTTCGACAGGTTGCTGACGACGGCCTCGCCACCGGCGAGCACGTCCACCGCGGGAGCGGCTGCGACGTGCCGGACGATCAGGCGGCCCTGTCCGGCCGGGGTGGCCGAGACGTCGTTGGTGAAGAGCGTGGCGGTGGGCTTCCCACTGGTGTCGTCGTGCGCGACGGCGGTGTAGTTCCCGCCGGCGTCGAGCGTGACGTCCACTGGGCCGATGACCGGCTCCGACGCATCGGCTGCGTCCGAGGCGGTGATCGCGAGCTGGTGGGCGCCCGCCGGGACCATCATCGGGCCGGCGAGGGTCCCCGGCGTGAAGTCGTCGAGGGCGCGCTTCCCGTCCAGGTAGACGTCGACGGTGACGTCCGGGACGGCGTGCAGGACGGAGAGCGTCGCGTCCCCGGTGGCGGCGGAGGCGGTGGCCGCCGGGACCGCGGCCGCAGCGGCGGCGAGCAGCACACCGGCGGCGAGGCCGGTGGCGAGTGTCTTGCGCATGTCGGGTCTCCTTCTGGCCCCTTCGGGCCGGTACGGACGACGTCGTCGTCGACGTCACACCGGCACTACCGGTGGACGCGGCCGATCGGATGCACCCGATCCGGAATCCGGCGTCGGCAGGTCACGCCGGTCATGCCGGTCATGCCTAACGACCGGCCCGGGCCCGCCGATAGTCCTCGGTGCAGCCCACGGACGGGCAGCATCCCGCCCCACGGACGGCGGCGGGACGATCGAGAACCAGGACGGGCCATGATCGTCGTCACACGACTCAACGGCAGCGGATTCGCTGTCAACCCCGATCTCGTGGAGCGCATCCAGGAGACGCCGGACACGACGCTCATCATGGTCGACGGCGCCAAGTACATCGTCCGCGAGTCCCTGGCCGACGTCATCGACCTGATCGCCGCGTACCGGGCACGCATCGTCGGCATGGCCTACGGGACGGACACCGCCGCTCGGGACGCCACCGGCCCGCAGCCGACGCTGGCACCGGTCGCCCCGATCCACGCCGTGTCCACCGACCGGGCACCCCGCACGCAGGACGGGGGTCGCTGACGTGGACATCGCGACGATCATCGGGATCCTGCTCGCCTTCGGCGCCCTGTTCGGCATGGTCGAGATGGAGCACGTCGAGCTCGCGGGGCTGTTCCTGCCGGCACCGATGCTGCTCGTGTTCGGCGCCACGATCGGTTGCGGCATCGCGAGCACGACCCTCAAGGACGCCATCGCCAGCTTCAAGGCCGTGCCGAAGGCGTTCACCGGCAAGGTCACCCCGCCGCAGTCGGTCATCGACGACGTGGTCGGGCTCGCCGAGACGGCCCGTGCGAACGGTCTGCTCGCGCTCGAGCAGGAGGCCGACAAGCACGACGACCCGTTCATGAAGAAGGCGCTGCAGAACATCGCGGACGGCACGGACGGCGACGAGCTGCGGATCCTGCTCGAGGACGAGATCGAGTCGAACGCCGCCCCGGTCCGGTCGGCCAGCTCGTTCTTCATGGGCCTCGGCGGCTTCGCCCCCACCGTCGGCATCATCGGCACCGTGGTGTCACTGACCCACGTCCTCGCGAACCTCGGCAAGCCCGACGAGCTCGGTCCGCTCATCGCGAGCGCGTTCGTCGCGACGCTCTGGGGCCTGCTCACCGCCAACTTCCTGTGGCTGCCGATCGGCGGCAAGCTCCGCAAGCTCGCGCAGCTCGAGGCCGACCGCCAGACGCTGCTCATGGAGGGGCTCCTCGCGGTGCAGGCCGGCAGCCAGCCGCGCCTGCTCGGCGAGCGCCTGACCGCCATGGTCCCGCCCGCGGCGCGCGGTGGGGACGCCAAGGGCGGCAAGGCGAAGGCCGGCAAGGGCAGCGACGCGGACGCCGACGACCAGCAGCTGGCGGCCTGACGATGAGCGCCAACCCCCGCGGGCGCGGTCGCGGACGCGCGAAGAAGTCGCACGACGAGGCCGAGCACCCCGACGAGCGCTGGATGGCCTCGTACATGGACATGATCACCGTGCTGATGTGCATGTTCCTCGTGCTCTTCGCGATGTCCACGGTCGACCAGCAGAAGTACATCCAGCTGAAGAACTCGCTCGCCACGGGCTTCGGCGAGGTGAAGTCGCAGAAGATCGACACGGCGTCGGGCACGGTTGTGACGAAGGACGAGGTCAAGGACGGCTCCGGGTACTCCGTCGACAAGTCCCAGGCAGACCACTCGACCGCGTCGTCCGGCACGAAGGACACCAACGTCGACCCGGCCTCCACCGTGGTGCCGACGACCGCGACGAAGGCCGACGTCGCCGCGGCGAAGAAGGAGCTCGACGACCTGCAGGCCATCGAGCAGGCGATCAAGGCGAACCTCGCGAAGGCCGGCCAGACGTCGAACGTGCAGTTCACGGTCGACGCCCGCGGGCTCACGGTCCGGCTCGTCGGCAGCGAGACGTACTTCACCACGAACAGCGCCGACCTGTCCGACCAGGCGAAGCGGATCATGGACGCCATCGCCCCGGTCCTGAAGACCAGCGGCCACGACGTCAGCGTCGAGGGCCACGCCGACCAGCGGAACTCCACCGCGCCGTACGCCACGAACTGGGAGCTGAGCGCCGCCCGCGCGACCGGGGTGCTCCGCGACCTCGTGGAACGCGGCGGGATGCCGGCCCAGCACATCCAGAGCGTCGGGTTCGGGTCGAGCCGCCCGCTGGCGAAGGGCGGGACGGACGCCGACCTCACGCTGAACCGGCGGGTCGACATCGTCGTGCTGTCGAACCAGGACCAGGACGTCAGCGCGCTGATGCCGGCCCTCGCGAAGGCGCAGGACGGGGCACGAGCCGGCTGAGCGCACCACCGCCCGCCCCCAGAAGGAGGCACAGCAGGGGCACAGCACTGACGGGTCTTCCACAGCGGACCGATAGACGCACCCGTGACCGAGACCCTGCCAGCGCCCGAGGTGTACGACTTCGCGCGCCCGTCGACGCTCGCCCGCGAGCACGCCCGGGTCCTCGAGCTCGCCTTCGAGACCTTCGCGCGCCAGTGGGGCACCCAGCTGACGGCGAAGGTCCGCGCGGTGAGCCAGGTCACGTGCGAGCAGGTCCAGATGACGACGTACGACGAGTACGCCGCCTCGCTGCCCGCGCTCACCGGCATGGTCCTGCTCCCCATCGCGGACGTCGTCCCGAAGGGCGTGCTGCAGGTCCCGCTCGACGCCGCGCTCACCTGGGTCTCGCACGCGCTCGGCGCCTCGAAGCCGCTCCCGACGCCGGACCGGACGTTCACCCCGATCGAGCAGGCGCTCGTCCGCAAGATCGTCGAGGACGCCCTCGACGACCTCCGCTACTCGTTCGGGGGCCTGCTCGCGCACGACGTCACCGCCGGCGGCTTCCAGTTCAACTCGCAGTTCGCCCAGGCAGCCCAGAAGGGCGACCTCATGATCGTCGCCTCGTTCACGATCCGCGTGGGGGAGCGCGTCGCCCCCGGCACGCTCGCGCTGCCGGCCGACGCCGTCCTGCCGCAGCTCGGCGAGGCCGCCGCCCACGTCACCCCCGCCGACGCCCGCGCCCTCGT
>NZ_JABXGF010000051.1:0-25281 GCF_025407985.1 Curtobacterium sp. C2H10
GTGCCAGCCGGCACCGCGCCTCCCGTCCGTCAGGGACCCGCGTCTAGTACGTCGACGCGATGAGGTTCTCGGGGACGTCGCGAGCGGCGTCCTGGTCCACGAAGAACACGGTGCGCTTGCGCCCCTGCACGCCACCGACGGGGACCTCGTCGACCGAGGCACCCGCGAGCGCGAGCCCGAGGACCGAGGCCTTCTCGGCACCCGACAGGATGACCCACACACGCTGCGACGCGTTGATCGCCGGGTAGGTGAGGGTCAGGCGCTGCGGCGGCGGCTTGGGGGAGTCGTCCACCGGCAGCACGATGCGGTCGGTCACCGTGAGCTGCGGGAACTCCGGGAAGAGCGACGCGGTGTGACCGTCGGGTCCGACCCCGAGGAGCGTGATGTCGAACCGGGGCGCGAGGGCGTCGTCCGGCGCGGCGGCGTGGAGCTCCTGCTCGTAGCGGGTCGCAGCGTCCTCGATCGAGATGCCAGCGTCCGACGCCGCGATCGGGTGGATGTTCGACTCCGGGATGTCGACGTGGTCGAAGAAGTCCGTCTGCGTGCCGGTGATGTTGCGATCGGCATCGCCCGCGGGCACCCAGCGCTCGTCGACCCACCACACGTGCACCTTCGACCAGTCGACGCTCTCACGCGCCGGCGACTGGCCGATCGCGGCGAGGACGAGGGACGACACGGAGCCACCGCTGATGGCGATGTCCGCGCGCTCCTGCTCGTCGAGCACGTCGATGATCTTCGTGATGAAGCGTGCGGCGACCGAAGCGCCGAGGGCCTGCTTGTCCGGGTGCACCAGCACCCGCCGTTCGTTGGTCACGTGACTCCCGTGTTCGTGGTGGTCGACCGGTCGTACGACCACCGTCGGTCCGACCGTCCGGGCCGGCCGCCGCTCGCGCTGGACGAACGACGGCCGGCCCGACCGGTCGTGTGGGGCTTGCTCAGCCGGCGATGGACTCGCGCAGCTGGGGGACCCCGTGCTTGACGACGTCTCCGAAGAGGACGTCCGGGTCGAGTCTACGGAGTTCCTCGGCCAGGCAGTCGCGCAGGTTGCGGCGCGGCAGCGACAGGTCATGCGTCGGCTGCCCGGGCATGGAGAGCGTCGCGACGTCCACCAAGGAGCGCTCGAGCTCGATGGTGCCGGACTCGCGCACGAGCTTGACGCCGTGGATGCCGCTCGACCCGGTCGCACGCGGCGACGTGACGACGGCCACCGGCACCTCGAGCTGCAGCTGCAGCCACGCGGCGAGCAGGATCGTCGACGGGCTGTCGTACGCCCCCGAGACCTCGACGGCGGTGATCGGCTCGTACGGCGGCTGGTCGAGCGCCGCAGCGAGCTGGTTGCGCCACAGGGTCAGTCGGGTCCACGCGAAGTCGGTGTCGCCCGGCACGTACGAGGCCCCGAGGGCCTCGATCGCACCGTTCGGGTCCTTCTGCGCGGCCGCGTCGGTGATCCGTCGCTGGGCGATGCGACCCAGGGCCGACGCCGAGGGCTGCTCCGGTGCGGTCTGCGGCCACCAGGCCACGACGGGCGCGTCCGGCAGCAGGAGGCCCGTGACCAGGCTCTCCTCGTCGGTCGCGGTCTCGCCGTAGGCACGGAGGACGATGACCTCGCTCGCACCCGCGTCGCTGCCGACGCGGATCTGCGCGTCGAGGCGACCGGGCGACTTCGTGTCGCCGTCGTTCTTCGACACGATGATGACACGCATCGGGTGCTCGCGGGACGCCTCGTTCGCGGCCTCGATCGCCTCTTCCTCGTGGCCGAGGGCCGTCGAGATGATGAGGGTCAGGACACGACCGAGGGCGACGGCGCCGCCCTCTTCGCGGATGTGGACGAGCTTCTTCTGGATCTTCGAGACCGTGGTGTTCGGCAGGTCGATCTTCATGGACGCCTCCAGGTCCGGCCGTCGCGGGCGAGCAGGGCGTCGGCGGATGCCGGGCCCCACGTGCCGGGACGGTACTGCTCGGGCTGGCCCTGCGTGGCCCAGAACTCCTCGATCGGGTCGAGGATCTTCCACGACAGTTCCACCTCTTGGTGACGGGGGAACAGGGGCGGGTCGCCGAGGAGCACGTCGAGGATGAGTCGCTCGTACGCCTCGGGCGAGGCCTCGGTGAACGCGTGGCCGTAGCCGAAGTCCATCGTCACGTCGCGCACCTGGGTGCCGACGCCGGGGACCTTCGAGCCGAAGCGGAGCGTGACGCCCTCGTCCGGCTGCACACGGATGACGAGCGCGTTCTGGCCGAGGGGCGACTGCGAGTTGCCGTAGACGTCCTCGGGGACACGCTTGAACACGATCGCGATCTCGGTCACGCGGCGACCGAGACGCTTGCCGGCGCGGAGGTAGAACGGGACGCCCTGCCAGCGACGGGTCGCGATGTCGAGCTTGATCGCCGCGTAGGTCTCGGTGCCGGACTCGGGGTCCATGCCCGCTTCCTCGAGGAAGCCGAGCACCTTCTCGCCGCCCTGCCAGCCGCCGGCGTACTGCCCGCGGGCCGTGGCGGTCGACAGGTCCTCGGGCAGGCGCACCGCGGAGAGGACCTTCTCCTTCTCGGCGCGGAGGTCCGCCGCCTTGAACGAGACCGGCTCCTCCATCGCGGTGAGCGCGAGGAGCTGCAGGAGGTGGTTCTGGATGACGTCGCGCGCCGCACCGATGCCGTCGTAGTACGCGGCACGTCCGGCGACGCCGATGTCCTCGGCCATCGTGATCTGCACGTGGTCCACGTAGTTCGAGTTCCAGATGGGTTCGTACATCTGGTTCGCGAACCGCAGCGTCAGGAGGTTCTGGACGGTCTCCTTGCCGAGGTAGTGGTCGATGCGGAACACGTCGTCCGGAGCGAAGACGCTCTCGACGATCGCGTTCAGCTCGCGCGCCGTGCGGAGGTCGGAGCCGAAGGGTTTCTCGACGACCACGCGGCTCCAGGAGTCCTCGCGCTTCTCGGTCAGCCCGGACAGCTTGAGCTGCTCGGTGACCACGGGGAACATCTTCGGCGGGATGGACAGGTAGAACGCGTGGTTGCCGAGCGTCCCGCGCTCCGCGTCCAGCGTGTCGACGGTCCGCTTGAGCTCGCGGAACGCCTCGGGGTCGTCGAACGATCCCTGGACGAAGCGGATGCCCTGTTCGAGCTGACGCCAGACGTCCTCGTCGAACGGGGTGCGCGAGTGCTCCTGGACCGCGTCGTGGACGAGCTGGGAGAAGTCTTGGTCCTCCCAGTCACGTCGAGCGAACCCGACGAGGGCGAACCCCGGGGGCAGGAGCCCTCGGTTCGCCAGGTCGTAGACCGCGGGCATCAGCTTCTTGCGGGACAGGTCGCCCGTCACGCCGAAGATGATGAGGGTGCTGGGTCCCGCGATCCGGTTCAGTCGACGATCCGTCGGCAGCCGGAGCGGGTTGTGCTCCGGGGTGATTGCCACCGGTGACATGAGTCGGTGAACTCCTTCGAGAGTCAGAGGGTGACGGCGGCCGTCAGTGCTGCGGTGGCAGCTGCGACGTCCGTCGTCGTGAGGGTCAGGACCGGGCGGCCGTACTGCGCGAGGACACTCGCGTCGCCGGAGGCCTGGGCCTGGATGAGTTGGCCGAACGTGAACGGACGACCGGGGATGGCCAGGTCGTCGGGCTCGTCGGCCACGATCTGCAGGAACACGCCGTTCGCCGGGCCGCCCTTGTGGTACTGGCCGGTCGAGTGCAGGAAGCGCGGTCCGTAGCCGAACGTGACGGGTCGGCCGGTGCGCGCCGCGAAGGCGTCGCGCAGCGATTCGAGGTCCGGGTTCGCGGTGCGGTCCACGTACGCCTGCACGGCCAGGTAGCCGGTGGGGCCGACGTGGTCCAGGAGGCGCGACACGGCTTCCGCGATCGTCGTCCCGACCGCCAGGCCCTCGGTCGCGTGGACGGCGGTGCCGTCCTCGGTGAAGGCCGGTTCGGTCGGTGCCGGGCGGTCGTCCAGGAGGGCGCGGGCCGCGGACTTGGCGGCCTCGACGTCGGGCTGGTCGAACGGGTCGATGCCGAGCAGGCGACCGGCGACGGCCACGGCGTACTCCCACACGAGGAGCTGGCCGCCGAGCGTGCCGGTGATCTCGACCTCGCCCTCGGCGACGTGGCGCTCGTCCTCGCGGGAGCCGACGAGTCGGATCACCTGCAGGTCGGGCAGCCCGGCGGTCACCTCGGGGGAGTCGACGTCGAGCACGACCGGCAGCAGGCCGCGGCCGTCCTTGCCGGTGGACTCCGCGATCAGCTGTTCCGCCCAGTCGCCGAACCCGACGATGTGGGTGCCGTCCGCGACGATGCCGATCGTGGAGCGGAGGGGCGCGGTGCCCCCGAGGACGGCGCCGAGCACGAGGCCCGGGTTCTCGTCGATGTCGACCGAGAGCAGCGCCGAGATGGCGTCGGCCTCGTCGAGGAGCTCCGCGATGTCGGCACCGGCGAGGCCGGACGGCACCAGGCCGAACGCGGTCAGTGCGGAGTAGCGGCCGCCGACGTTCGGGTCGGCGGTGAAGACGCGGTACCCGGCGTCCGTCGCGACGGCCTCGAGCGGGGAGCCCGGGTCGGTGACGACGACGATGCGCTTCGCCGGGTCGATGCCGGCGTCGCGGAAGGCCTGCTCGTAGACACGGCGCTGCGAGTCGGTCTCGAGGGTCGAACCCGACTTCGAGGACACGACGAGCACGGTGCGGTCCAGCTGGTGCTCCACGGCGGCGCGGACCTGCGCCGGGTCGGTGGAGTCGAGGACCGTGAGCGGCACGCCGGCGGTCCGGGTGATGACCTCGGGCGCGAGCGACGAGCCGCCCATACCGGCGAGGACGACGTGGTCGACCCCCTCGGCGAGGAGCGACTCGCGCAGCGCCGCGACCTCGGCGACGAGCGGGCGGGAGACCGAGACGGCCTCCACCCAGCCGAGGCGCTTCGACGCCTCGGCCTCGGCGTCGGGACCCCAGAGCTCGGGGTCCTGGGCGGTGATGCCCGACGCCACCAGATCGGTGACGAGACGCGGGACCACCTGGTCGATGGCCCGCGCCGCGTCACCGCTGGCGGCGATGGAAACCGTCACTACTTGGCGCCCTCGAGTGCGTTCTTGACGGTGTCGACGAGCTCGCCCCACGAGACGTTGAACTTGTCGACGCCCTCCTTCTCGAGCAGCGCCACGACGTCGTCGTAGTCGATGCCCTGGGCGGCCAGCTGGTCGAGGACCTGCTGCGCAGCGTCGAACGACCCGGCGATGGCGTCGCCGTGGATCTCGCCGTGGTCGAACGTGGCGTCGAGCGTCTTGCCCGGCATGGTGTTGACGGTGCTCGGCGCGGCCAGCTCGGTCACGTAGAGCGTGTCGGGGAGCGACGGGTCCTTGACACCGGTCGAGGCCCAGAGCGGACGCTGGGTGTTCGCACCGGCCTCGAGCAGGCCGAGGGCGCGCTCGGAGGCGAACGCCTCGGTCCAGACCTGGTAGGCGAGCTGCGCGTTGGCGATGCCGGCCTTCGACTTGAGGGCCTTCGCCTCGTCCGTGCCGACGGCGTCGAGACGCTTGTCGATCTCGGAGTCGACGCGCGACACGAAGAAGGACGCGACCGAGTGGATCTTCGAGAGGTCGTGGCCGGCGGCCTTGGCCTTCTCGAGGCCACCGAGGTAGGCGTCGATGACGGCGCGGTAGCGCTCGAGCGAGAAGATCAGGGTGACGTTGACCGAGATGCCGGCGGCGATGACCTCGGTGATGGCCTCGAGGCCCTCGACCGTTGCCGGGATCTTGATGAGGACGTTCTCCTTGCCGACCTTGTCGAACAGGAACTTGGCCTGCTCGATGGTCTTCTGGGTCTCGTGCGCGAGGCCCGGCTCGACCTCGATCGACACGCGGCCGTCGAAGCCCTTGGTCGAGTCGTAGATCGGCTTGAAGACGTCGGACGCGTTGGCGACGTCCTGCGTGGTGATCTCGAAGATCGCGTCGGTGACCTCGGTGCCGGCGGCGGCCAGCTCCTTGACCTGTGCGTCGTAGCGCTCGCCCTTGGCGAGGGCCGAGGCGAAGATCGTCGGGTTCGTCGTGACGCCGACGACGTTCTTCTCGGCGATGAGGGACTCGAGCTTGCCGGTCTCGAGGAGCTCGCGGGACAGGTCGTCGAGCCAGATGCTCACGCCGACCGCGGAGAGCGCGGCGGTGGGGGTGTTCTCAGCCATGTGTTTCTCTTCTTTCCTTCATCGGCCTGGTGGCCGGGGTCTGGGGGACCGGGAGGCGCGTGGCGGGGCCGAGCCGCGCCTCCCGGAAGAAGGGCCGGATCCGGCGAACCGGACCCGGCCCTCAGGGGGTCAGGAAGCCGCGAGGGATTCCTTCGCGGCGGCCACGACGTGCTCCGTCGTGAAGCCGAACTCCTTGAACAGCGTCTGGTAGTCGGCCGAGGCACCGAAGTGCTCGATCGAGACGCTGCGGCCCTTGTCGCCGATGATGTCGCGCCAGCTCATGGCGATCCCGGCCTCGACCGAGACGCGCGCGGTGACGTTCTTCGGCAGCACCTGGTCCTGGTAGTTCTCGGACTGGGCGCGGAACCACTCGAGCGACGGGGCGCTCACGACGCGGGCGTTGATGCCCTCGCCCTTGAGCTGCTCACGTGCCTCGACGGCGATCTGGACCTCGGAACCGGTCGCGATGAGGATCACGTCGGGGGTGCCGTTCGGCGCCTCGGCCAGGATGTACGCGCCCTTGGCGACGTTCTTCGCCGAGGCGAAGACCTCACCGGAGGCGTCGCCCTCGCCACGCTCGAAGACGGGGAGGTTCTGACGGCTCAGCGCGATGCCGGCCGGGCGGTCCTTGTGCTTGAGCATCTCGAGCCAGGCGTAGGCGACCTCGTTGGCGTCGGCCGGGCGGACGACGTCCAGACCCGGGATCGCGCGGAGGGCGCTGAGCTGCTCGATCGGCTGGTGCGTCGGGCCGTCCTCACCGAGGGCGACGGAGTCGTGCGTCCAGACGTAGATCGCCGGCGCCTGCATGAGCGCGGCGAGACGGACCGCCGGACGCATGTAGTCGCTGAAGATGAGGAACGTGCCGCCGAAGGGGCGGGTGTTCCCGTGCAGGACGATGCCCGACAGGATCGAGCCCATCGCGTGCTCGCGGATGCCGAAGTGCAGCACGCGGCCGTACGGGTCGGTGCTCCACGCCTTGGTCGAGGCCTCGACCGGACCGAAGGACTTGGCGCCCTCGATCGTGGTCAGGTTCGACTCGGCGAGGTCGGCCGAGCCGCCCCAGAACTCGGGCATGAGCGGCGCGATGGCGTTGATGACCTTGCCGGACGCGGCACGGGTCGAGACGGCCTTCTCGGTCGGGAAGACCGGGAGGGCTTCTTCGAGGCCCTCGGGGAGCTCACCGGCGTTGATGCGGTCGAGGAGCGTCTTCTTCTCGGGGTTGGCCGCGGCCCACGCGTCGAAGGTCTTCTGCCACTCGGCGTGCTGCGCCTGGCCCTTGGCGACGGCACCGCGGGTGTACTCGAGCACCTCGGGGTCGACGTGGAAGGTCTGCTCGGGGTCGAAGCCGAGGACCTCCTTGAGGCCCTTGAGCTCCTCGCCACCGAGGGCGGAGCCGTGGATCTTGCCGGAGTTCTGCTTGGTCGGCGACGGCCAGCCGATGATCGTCTTGAGGACGATGAGCGACGGCTTGTCGGTGACGGCCTTGGCGGCCTCGACCGCGGCGAAGAGGGACTCGACGTCTTCCGAGTACTCGCCCGTCTTCTTCCAGTCGACGGTCTGGACGTGCCAGCCGAGCGCCTCGTAGCGGTCCGGGACGCTCTCCGAGAAGGAGATGTCGGTGTCGTCCTCGATCGAGATCTGGTTCGAGTCGTAGAAGACGACCAGACGACCGAGCTGCTGGCGGCCGGCGAGGCTCGCGGCCTCGTTCGTGACGCCTTCCTGCATGTCGCCGTCACCGGCGATCACGTAGGTGAAGTGGTCGAACGGCGACTCGCCGTCGGCGGTCTCCGGGTCGAAGAGGCCGCGCTCGAAGCGCTGCGCGTAGCCGAAGCCCACGGCCGAGGCGAGGCCCTGACCGAGCGGGCCGGTGGTGATCTCGACGCCGTCGGTGTGGCCGTACTCCGGGTGACCCGGGGTCTTCGAGCCCCACTTGCGGAGGTGCTGGAGGTCCTCGAGCTCGAGGCCGTAGCCGTGCAGGTAGAACTGCACGTACTGGAGGATCGAGGCGTGACCGGCGGAGAGGATGAAGCGGTCGCGGCCGATCCAGGTGGAGTCGCTGGGGTCGCGACGCATCACCTTCTGGAAGAGCAGGTGGGCGACCGGCGCGAGGCTCATCGCGGTGCCGGGGTGACCGTTGCCGGCGGCCTCGACCGAGTCGGCGGCGAGTACGCGGGCCGTGTCGACGGCCTTCCTGTCGATGGCGTCCCAGGTGAATTCAGCCACTTGGATGTTGACCCTTCTTGATGCGACATGTGCGAGGGCTCGTGCCATCGCACGGACATGATCGCCATCCCGGGGCCTTCGTCGGGTCGCCGTCTCGCGGCGGCCGACCGGCTCTTCGCGGCCGACGTCATCGGGGCACGCACTGCGGGAGGGCGACTCCAGCATAGTGACCATGCACTCAGAAGGGGTTCAGGTGACGCCGGTTGTTCACTCGTCGTCGCGGGGACCCGCCGTCGGCCGGGCGTGTCGGTGGGTGACTTCGGTCCGGATGGCGGGGCGGGGCATCATCGCGGCGCCTCCATCACGTAAACTGTCGGGGACCCGTGCGCATTCCGGGTCGACGCACGCCCCGACGACGACGGAGCCGTCCACCGAGCGTGTGAGCTGACGCGAACAGACTGAGGTTCCCTTGCCGACTGCCACCGTGACCCGGCCCGACACCGATCGACCCCGCTCGACGCTGTCGCGCAAGGTGCGTGCCTACGTCTCACTGACGAAGCCGCGGGTCATGGAGCTGCTGCTCGTCACGACGGCACCGACGATGTTCCTCGCCGAGCGCGGGGTGCCGGACCTGTGGCTCGTCTTCTGGACGATGCTCGGTGGCGCGATGTCGGCCGGGTCCGCCTCGGCCTTCAACTGCTACATCGACCGCGACATCGACCGGCTCATGAAGCGGACGAGCACCCGGCCGCTCGTCACCGGTGAGCTCTCCGACCGTGAGGCACTCGTCTTCTCGTGGGTGCTCGGCGTCGCGTCCACCGCGGTCCTCGGGTTCCTGGTGAACTGGCTCGCGGCCGCCCTGAGCGTCATCGCGATCCTCATCTACGTCTTCGTCTACACGCTGTGGCTCAAGCGCCGCACCCCGCAGAACATCGTCTGGGGCGGCTCGGCCGGCTGCATGCCCGTGCTGATCGGCTGGGCGGGCGTCACCGGGTCGCTGACCTGGGCGCCGGTCATCCTCTTCATGGTGATCTTCCTCTGGACGCCGCCGCACTACTGGCCGCTGTCGATGAAGTACCGCGACGACTACGACGCCGCCGACGTGCCGATGCTCGCGGTCGTCCGCGGTCGCACGGTGGTCGGTCTGCAGGTCGTCCTGTACGCGTGGGCGACGCTCGTCTGCTCGCTGCTGCTCATCCCGGTCGCGCACATGGGGCCGCTCTACACGGTGGTCGCGCTGGCCGGTGGCATCTGGTTCGTCGTCGAGTCGCACCGGCTGTACTCGCGGGCGATCCAGCACGTGGAGCACGTGCAGCCGATGCGCGTCTTCCACAGCTCGATCACGTACCTGACGCTGCTGTTCATCGCCGTGGGCATCGACCCGCTGCTGCCGCAGGTCTTCACCTTCTAGCGCTGGGCGGGCGCGGCCGTCTCGGCTGCGGACCCCGTGCGACATCGTCGCTGTCGTACGACAGCGACGATGTCGTTCGTTGCGGACGCGGGTTGTCGAACGCGCTGGCGCGCGACGCGGCCGTCGTCGTACGACGTCGGGGTGGTCGTTCCGGGTCCGCAGGAGCGCCGGCGCGACCACCCACCGGCCTGGAGGCGCGTGGCGGGCCCGCACCGCGCCTCCAGGCCGTCACCTGGCCGCGTTCCGCGCGACGAACGACACCCCACGAGTCGATCGACTCGTGGGGTGTCGGGGACCGCGTGCGGTGCTTCGCGCGTCAGCCCGCGATCGGCTCGCGGACGGCCTGGCGACCGGCGGTGCCGCGCGTGGAGAGCGTCACGACCGTGGTGGCACCGACGAGCAGGCCCGCGAGCACCATGTGTGTCCCCACCAGACCGACCGGCAGCCCCGTGCGCGCCTGGGTGAGCCCGACGGCGATCTGGACGAACTCGACCACCAGGAGCAGCAGCGCCCACTTGCTCGACAGGCGCAGGCGGACCGCGCCGACCACGAGGACGAGGGTCAGGGCGAACAGGACGTAGGCGGGGATCGCGTGCAGGTGCTCCATCACGGCGGGGTCGAAGCCCGTGCGGTGCAGTCGTCCGCCGTCGACCGCCTCGTCGGCGCCGGCGTGCGGGCCGCTGCCCGTGGTGAGGATGCCGACGAGCACGGTGACGACGACCGCGGCGATGGTGCCGCGCACGACGCCCGTGTACCAGCCGGGGACGAGCCGCTCGGCGGTGCGCGGACCACGCATCGCGCGGTAGACGAGTGCGGCGGTGACCGCCGTGAGCGCGGCGGAGACGACGAAGTGCAGCCCGACGACGAACGGGTTGAGGTTGGTCCAGACGCTCATGCCGCCGATCACGGCCTGCACCGGGATCGCTGCGCCCTGGGCGAACGCGAGCCAGAACAGTTCGGGGCGCGTGCGGCGCATCCGGACGACGAGCAGGAACATGGCGATCGCGACGACGACGAGCACGAAGGTGAGCAGTCGGTTGCCGAACTCGATGACGCCGTGGATGCCCATCTCGGGCGTCGAGACGAGGGAGTCCGCCGTGCACTTCGGCCAGGTCGGGCACCCGAGACCCGATGCGGTGAGGCGGACGAGCCCGCCCGTGCCGATCAGGATCACCTCGACGACGAACGACGCCCAGGCGAGGACGACGACACGCTGGTCGACGACACGGGGGAGCGACCACCACCGCGCACGGCGGACGTCCTGGTCGACGGGGGATGCGACGCGAGTCACGAGCGTGGTGCCTTCCTGTTGTTCCGTGCAGCGAACCTGTAGGATTCGAGGGTTCAGCAGCAGTCAAGTCTAGGCAGGCGCCGGCTCCGAATGGTCCGAGATCGCCGTTCACACCCCGGACGTCGACACTCAGGGCTGTGTGGAACCATCGACGTTGCGAGGGAGCAACACCGTGTCCACCGTGCGCGCGACGAGCGTGTCGGGGGTCTGCGGTGGAATGGCGTCCAGACGCCACGGGTTGACATCCGAAGACGCTGCCGCGAGAAGGAAACGAGGAGACCATGTCCGACGTGCTCATCGACCGTCCCGAGCTCGAAGGGCTCGGCCAATACGAGTTCGGCTGGTCCGACTCCGACTCGGCCGGCGCCTCTGCTCGCCGCGGCATCTCGGAAGAGGTCGTGACCGACATCTCGAACCTCAAGTCCGAGCCCGAGTGGATGCTCAAGAACCGGCTCAAGGGCCTGCAGCTGTTCGGCCGCAAGCCGATGCCGACGTGGGGTGCCGACCTGACTGGCATCGACTTCGACAACATCAAGTACTTCGTGCGCTCCACCGAGAAGCAGGCGCAGTCGTGGGAAGATCTCCCCGAGGACATCCGCGCGACCTACGAGAAGCTCGGCATCCCCGAGGCTGAGCGCCAGCGCCTCGTCGCCGGTGTCGCCGCGCAGTACGAGTCCGAGGTCGTGTACCACCAGATCCGCGAGGACCTGGAGCAGCAGGGTGTCATCTTCATGGACACCGACACGGCGCTGCGCGAGCACCCCGAGATCTTCGAGGAGTACTTCGGCACCGTGATCCCGGCCGGCGACAACAAGTTCGCCGCGCTGAACACGGCCGTGTGGTCCGGCGGCTCGTTCGTCTACGTCCCGAAGGGCGTCCACGTCGAGATCCCGCTGCAGGCCTACTTCCGGATCAACACCGAGAACATGGGCCAGTTCGAGCGGACGCTGATCATCGCGGACGAGGACTCCTACGTCCACTACATCGAGGGCTGCACCGCCCCGATCTACAAGTCGGACTCCCTGCACTCGGCCGTCGTCGAGATCATCGTGAAGAAGAACGCCCGCGTTCGGTACACGACGATCCAGAACTGGTCGAACAACGTCTACAACCTCGTCACCAAGCGTGCGATCGCGCACGAGGGCGCCACGATGGAGTGGATCGACGGCAACATCGGCTCCAAGGTGACGATGAAGTACCCCTCGATCTACCTCGCGGGTGAGCACGCCAAGGGCGAGACGCTCTCCGTCGCCTTCGCCGGCCCCGGCCAGCACCAGGACGCCGGCGCGAAGATGATCCACATGGCGCCGTACACGACGTCCTCGATCGTGTCGAAGTCGATCGCCCGTGGGGGCGGTCGTGCGGGGTACCGCGGTGAGGTCCGGGTCGACCCGGCAGCCCACCACGCGGCGAACACCGTGCGGTGCGACGCGCTGCTGGTGGACACCATCAGCCGGTCGGACACGTACCCGGCGATCGACATCCGCGTCGACGACGTCCAGCTCGGGCACGAGGCCACGGTCTCCCGCGTGAGCGAGGAGCAGCTGTTCTACCTCATGTCGCGCGGCATGCCCGAGGACGAGGCGATGGCGATGATCGTCCGCGGCTTCATCGAGCCGATCGCCCGCGAGCTCCCGATGGAGTACGCACTCGAACTCAACAAGCTCATCGAGATGAGCATGGAAGGATCCGTCGGCTAGATGTCCAGCACCACCCCTCCCCACATCGACCAGCCGATCGAGCCCGCGGCGACCACGCAGCACGGCGCCGGAGCACACTCCGACGGCGGCTGGGACGCGCCCGACAAGACGATCCCGGTGCAGACCCGCTCCGAGCGGTTCCAGTCCGGTGACGTCGACGCGTTCCCGACCGTCACCGGGCGAGAGGTGAACTGGAAGTTCGCGCCCCTCGCGAAGCTCCAGCCCCTGCTCGACGGTGGCCTCGACGGATCCGCCTACCCGTTCCTCGCGCGCCAGTCCGACGGCGCCGACGTCGAGTGGGGTCGCAGCGACGACCCCCGCGTCGGGACCGCCGGCCTGCCCGAGGACCGCGCCGCCGCGGCCGCCTGGACCGCTCGCGACGCGGTGCTGGCCGTCACGGTCAAGTCCACCGAGGCGCACGAGTTCATCACGATCACGCGCTCCGACTTCGGCACGCAGCCCCGCGCCGCGCACACGGTCATCACGGCCGAGGCGCACGCGCAGGGCATCGTCGTGCTCGACAACCGCGGCTCGGCGCTCCTCAGCGAGAACGTCGAGATCGTCGTCCGCGACGGCGCCCGCCTGACCGTCGTCAGCCTGCAGGACTGGGACGACGACGCGGTGCACGTGTCGACCCACTTCGCCGAGGTCGGCCGCGACGCCTTCCTCAAGCACGTCGTTGTCTCGCTCGGCGGCGACGTCATCCGGGTCAACCCCTCGACGCACCTCGGTGCGCAGGGTGCCGACACCGAGATGTACGGCGTGTACTTCGCCGACGCCGGCCAGTACATCGAGCAGCAGGTCTACGTGAAC
The DNA here is from genome assembly GCF_025407985.1 of Curtobacterium sp. C2H10. NCBI lineage: Bacteria > Bacillati > Actinomycetota > Actinomycetes > Micrococcales > Microbacteriaceae > Curtobacterium > Curtobacterium sp. C2H10. The sequence goes on from NZ_JABXGF010000051.1 coordinate 13,528, forward strand.
CACGACGCGCCCAACACGCGCGGTCGGGTCAACTACAAGGGCGCGCTGCAGGGCCAGGGCGCGCACACGGTCTGGATCGGCGATGTGCTCATCGGGCGCGCCGGCGACGGCACGGACTCGTACGAGCAGAACCGCAACCTCGTCCTCACCGACGGCACGCGCGCGGACAGCATCCCGAACCTCGAGATCGAGACGGGCAACATCGAGGGCGCCGGTCACGCGAGTGCGACCGGTCGCTTCGACGACGAGCAGCTCTTCTACCTGCAGTCCCGCGGCATCCCCGAGGAAGAGGCACGTCGTCTCGTCGTGCTCGGCTTCCTCGTCGAGGTCATCCAGAAGATCGGTGCGCCCGAGCTCGAGGAACGGCTCATCGCCGCGGTCGAGCAGGAGCTCGCCGAGGGGCGCTCGGTCATCGCCGAGGCCGCACCGGAGGCCTCCGCCTGATGTCGACGAAGGTCTGTGCCGAGGCGGACATCCAGGTGGACAGCCCGATGCGCGCCGTGGTCGACGGCACCGCGGTCGCCATCGTCAAGGACTCCGCCGGCACCGTGCACGCGATCGGCGACACCTGCACCCACGGGGACATCTCCCTGGCAGAGGGGTTCGTCGAGGGCGACACGCTCGAGTGCTGGGCCCACGGGTCCCGCTTCTCGCTGGCCACCGGCAAGCCGCAGAACTTCCCGGCGTACGAACCCGTCCCGGTCTTCCGGGTCGAGGTCCGTGACGGCGAGGTCTACGTCGACGTGCACGACCCCGTCCCGGTCGACTGAGACCGGTCCGACCCGGCCGTCCCCGGCCTCCACTCACTTCCCGCGGCTGACGCCGCACACCAGCTGCAACCGAAGGAACGCAATGTCCACTCTCGAAATCCGCGACCTGCAGGTCTCGATCGACACCGACCAGGGTGTCAAGGAGATCCTCAAGGGCGTCGACCTCACCATCAACGAGGGCGAGATCCACGCGATCATGGGGCCGAACGGCTCGGGCAAGTCCACCCTCGCCTACACGATCGCCGGCCACCCCCGGTACAACGTCGTCGGTGGCTCGATCACGCTCGACGGCGAGGACGTCCTCGCGATGAGCGTCGACGAGCGTGCCCGTGCCGGCATGTTCCTCGCGATGCAGTACCCGGTGGAGATCCCCGGCGTGACGGTGTCGAACTTCCTCCGCACCGCCAAGACCGCGATCGACGGCGAGGCCCCGGCGCTCCGCAGCTGGGTCAAGGACCTCCGCCAGTCGATGGCCGACCTCAAGATGGACTCGGCCTTCGCCGAGCGCAACGTCAACGAGGGCTTCTCCGGCGGCGAGAAGAAGCGCCACGAGATCATGCAGCTCGAGCTCCTCAAGCCGAAGTTCGCCGTGCTCGACGAGACCGACTCCGGCCTCGACGTCGACGCGCTGAAGATCGTGTCCGAGGGCGTCAACCGTGCCAAGGCCGCGACCGGGCTCGGCGTGCTGCTCATCACCCACTACACGCGCATCCTCCGCTACATCAAGCCGGACTTCGTGCACGTGTTCGTCGCGGGCAAGGTCGCCGAGCAGGGTGGCCCCGAGCTCGCCGAGCGCCTCGAGAACGAGGGCTACGACCGCTACGTGCAGGCCGCAGCCGCCGCGGCGGGGAACTGATGATCACCGCACTCGCACCGGAGAAGTTCGACGAGGTCGTCGAGGGCCTCAAGGAGGTTCAGGACCCGGAACTCGGCGTGAACATCGTCGACCTCGGGCTCATCTACGACCTCGCCTGGGACGACGAGGCGACCGCGCTCGTGATCAGCATGACCCTGACGAGCGCGGGCTGCCCCCTGACGGACGTCATCGAGGGCGACACGGCGAACGCGCTCGACGGCATCGTCGACGCGTTCCGGATCAACTGGGTCTGGATGCCGCCGTGGGGCCCGGAACGGATCACCGACGACGGGCGCGAGATGATGCGCGCGCTCGGGTTCTCGATCTAGGCGCGACCCCCTGACGGACGGGAGGCGCGGTGCCGGCTGGCACCGCGCCTCCCGTCCGTCTGTGCGTCGGGTCTCGGGCGCGCCCCGAGCGGGCCAAAAACGTCACGCTCGCCGCTCTGGAGCGGCCGGTTTCGCCCGCTCGGCGGGCGGCCCGCGGCGTGTCCTGCCCGCTCGCGTACGCCCCCGCTCGCCCCGCGCGCCCCCGCGCACGCAGAAGGGCCCCGCACCGGACGGTGCGGGGCCCTTCTACGACGGGACTCAGCGGCGGCCGAGGACCTTCCACGCCAGCGGCACGATGCCCGCGGCGATGAGGGCCTTCGCGATGCCACCCACGATGAACGGGTACAGCCCGGCCGCGAGGACCGACTGCAGGTCGTTCGGCGCGCCGAGCTGTCCGAGCACGACGGCCAGGTAGGGGAGACCGGTGACGAACGGGATCGCGCTGGCGACGAGCATCGCCACCGCGGCACGGCCCACGTGGCGGTCCCAGTCGCGACGGGCGAGCCAGCCGATGACACCGGCGGCGGGGATGAAGCCGATGACGTAGCCGAAGCTCGGCACGGCGAGGGCGCCGAGGCCACCCGTGAAGTCGGCGAAGAACGGCGCACCGGCGAGTCCGGCGACCGCGTAGACGAGCAGCGACAGCATGCCGCGGCGGGCACCGAGGGTGGCACCGACGAGCACGACCGCCAGGGTCTGGCCCGTGATCGGCACCGGCCACATCGGCACCTCGACCTGCGCCATGGCGGCGGTGAAGAGTGCTCCGCCGGCGACCAGGGCGGCGTTCGTGGCCAGGCCGTGGGTGCGCAGACGGTCGGCGAGGACTGCGCGGCGAGCGAACCCGGTGGCGTTCGTCATGGATTCTCCTAGAATGGACTGCTGGTCCCGTTCGGGACCATCGGTCCCGTCAGCGTAGCGGTGCACCTCCCGCACACACCGTTGTGCACATCCACCAACTGATTGGACGTCTGCTGTGCTTGCCGTGCACGACCTCGAGATCCGCGTCGGGGCTCGCCTCCTGATGGAGAACGTGTCCTTCCGCGTCGAGAAGGGCGACAAGATCGGCCTCGTCGGCCGGAACGGCGCGGGGAAGACCACGATGACCAAGGCCCTGGCGGGTGAGACCCAGCCGACCGGGGGCAAGATCGACCGCTCCGGCGAGATCGGGTACCTGCCGCAGGACCCCCGCTCCGGCAACCCGGAGGACACCGCCCGCAAGCGCATCCTCGACGCCCGTGGGCTCGGCGAGCTCGTCGAGGGCATCCGCCAGGCCACGCTCGACATGGCCAGCACGGACACCGCCGTCGCCGAGAAGGCCATGCGGCGGTACAGCCGGCTCGACGACCAGTTCAACGCGCTCGGCGGCTACGCAGCCGAGGCCGAGGCGGCGTCGATCGCGTCGAACCTCAAGCTGCCGGACCGCATCCTCGACCAGCAGCTCAAGACACTGTCGGGTGGTCAGCGCCGTCGCATCGAGCTCGCCCGGATCCTGTTCTCGGACGCCGAGACGATGATCCTCGACGAGCCGACGAACCACCTCGACGCCGACTCGATCATCTGGCTGCGCGAACACCTCAAGACGTACCCGGGCGGTGTGATCGTCATCTCCCACGACGTCGAGCTCGTGGACGAGGTCGTCAACCGCGTCTTCTACCTCGACGCCAACCGCCAGTCGATCGACGTCTACAACATGGGGTGGAAGCTCTACCAGCGGCAGCGTGCCGCCGACGAGGAGCGCCGCCGCAAGGAGCGCGCGAATGCCGAGAAGAAGGCCGCCACGCTCAAGGACCAGGCCGCCCGCTTCGGTGCGAAGGCCACGAAAGCCGCAGCGGCGCACCAGATGGTCGCGCGTGCCGAGAAGCTCCTCGCCGGGCTCGAGGACGAGCGCGCCGTCGACCGCGTGGCGAAGCTGCGCTTCCCGACCCCGACGCCCTGTGGCCGCACCCCGCTGATGGCCGAGGGGCTGTCGAAGTCCTACGGGTCGCTCGAGATCTTCGCCGGCGTGGACCTCGCCATCGACCGGGGCTCGCGCGTCGTGATCCTCGGGTTCAACGGTGCCGGCAAGACGACGTTGCTGCGCATCCTCGCGGGCGCCGACCAGCCGGACACGGGGGAGATCCTGCCCGGACACGGCCTGCGGATCGGGTACTACGCGCAGGAGCACGAGAACATCGACGTGAACCGCACCGTGATCGAGAACATGGTGTCCGCGTCGAACGACCTCAACGAGACCGAGGCGCGACGGGTCCTCGGCTCGTTCCTGTTCACCGGTGACGACGGCTACAAGAAGGCCGGTGTCCTCTCCGGCGGTGAGAAGACGCGGCTCTCGCTCGCGATGATCGTCGTGTCGGGCGCGAACGTGCTGCTGCTCGACGAGCCGACGAACAACCTCGACCCGGCCTCGCGCGAGGAGATCCTCGGCGCGCTGGCCGGCTACGAGGGTGCCGTGGTGCTGGTGTCGCACGACGCCGGTGCGGTCGAGGCGCTCAACCCCGAGCGGGTGCTGCTCCTGCCGGACGGCACCGAGGACCACTGGAACAAGGACTACGCGGAGCTCATCGAGCTCGCGTGACCCGCACCGCCGACGGGCGCGACCCGTCGACGGACTGGAGGCGCGGTGCCAGCTGGCACCGCGCCTCCAGTCCGTCCTGGGTGGCGTCAGCCCTGTGCTGGCGTCAGCGACCCGCGTTCAGCAGCTCGTCCTCGATCTGCGCGTCCGTCTTCGGCTTCGCGTCCTTGCGGCGCTGGCGCTCGAGGGCGCGCTCGCGCTCCTCGGGGTCGTCCTGGTTCAGGTTCCGGAACTCCTGCACCATCAGGTAGGCGAGGAACCCGAACCCGCCGACCGCGAACATGAACCACTGGATGAAGTAGCTGAGGTGCAGCCCGGTGTCGGCCGTCGGGCGCTCCCAGCCGAGCGGGCGCGCCTCGGTCGGGGCGGGGGACTCGGACGCGAGCTGCCCGTACGCCCCGGTGTAGATGGGCGTGTCGACCTTCTTGCCGACGTCGGACAGCGTCACGGACTGCACCTGGTCGGTGTGTGCCGGGTCGGTGCGGCCGGGGATGCGCGGTTCACTCGGCTGCAGGCGGACGATCGCTGTGACCTCGCCGGACGGGGGAGCGGGCACGTGGTCGGGGGCGTCCTGCGCGTTGCCGGTGGGGACCCAGCCGCGGTCGACGACGAACGCACGACCGTCGGCCGTGACGAGCGGCGTGAGGACCTCGAAGCCGGGCTGGCCGTTGTGCACGCGGTTCCGGACGAGCAGCTGGTCGTCGGTGTCGTAGCGGCCGGTGACGCTCACGCGGAGCCAGGTCTTGCCGTCGTTCCAGCTCGACGCCGTCGGGAGCGCCTCGTCCAGGGGGACCGGGGTGTGCTCGTAGTTCTGCGCGACCTGCTCGTTCTGGCGGACGGCCTCGTTCCGGCGGTCCCACTGCCACATGCCGAACAACGCGCACACGATCGCGAAGGCCACCGCGATGGCGAAGTAGCCGAGCCACCGCCGGCTCCGGACGAAGCGCCAGCCGACGAAGGGCTCGTCCGGATCACGCTCGGCGGTCCGGGTGGTGCCGTCGGCAGCGGAGGCGGCTGCGGCGCGCTCGAGCTTCTGCGCGTGCCGTCGGCCGTACCGGGAGCTCGGGTCGAACTGCTGGTTCACCGACGGTCACCGGCTGCGCGTGCACCGACGTCGTTCTTCGGGGCGTCGGCCGGGTCGCGTTCGTCGTCGAGGCGGTCCACGTCCTCGTGCATGCCCGTGACCCGGACGGGGAACGACCGGGACCGGAGGTAGTCGGCGAGGAAGTCACGGTGCTCGTCGCACGCGGCCCATATCTTCACCCGGTCGGTCGCGTGGATCCGCGGGTTGCGCCAGTTGACGCGCCACGAGGCGGTCGACACGCAGCCGGCACGCGAGCACACGGGGGTCGAGCCGGGTTCGGTGAAGAGGTCGAACGTGGCCCCCATCAGCGACGTCCCCAGACACGCGAGCGATCGCCGTTGCGCTGCCACTCGGCCTGCGCGTCCTGCGCCTGCTCACGCAGCCGGTCCTGCTCGGCGCGGTACGCCTCGGCCCGGGCGTCCTCCTGCTGTTCGCGGAGTCGCGGGTCCACGGCGTCGTAGAGCTGGATCGCACCGGCAGGCGTCACGATGTCGCTCTCGGCACGGCTGCCCGCGTTGGCGATGATGACGGCGACCCACGGGATCACGCCGGCGAGGACGATCGGGATGACGGCGATCCACGTGTGCCAGATCGACCACACGACGACCGCCCCGATGAAGAACACGACGCGGAGGGCCATCTGCCAGACGTACCGGGACAGGCGGTGCGCACGATCCTGCTCCGGAGAGTCCGGGAGGGTGGTGATGCTGTGCGTCGTCTTCATCCGATGTTCTTTCCTCTGCCCGAGGGAAAGCCTAACTCCGCGCGGGCCCGGATGGTTCCGCCGCGCGCGGACACGGTGCGCGTATCGGCTCCGGTACGCTCTTCCGGGCGTGTCCGACCCGGCCCGGGCCCGGCGCGCCGTGCAACCCACCCCGAACGGAGCGACCATGAGCACCCCCCGTACCGTCCTCGTCACCGGCGGCAACCGCGGCATCGGCCACGCCCTCGCGGAGCGCTTCGTCGCCGCCGGCCACCGCGTCGCGGTCACGTCCCGCAGCGGCCAGGGCGGCCCCGAGGGCGCGCTCACGGTGCAGGCCGACATCACCGACACGGCCTCGGTCGACGCTGCCTTCTCGCAGGTCGAGGCCGAGCTCGGACCGATCGAGGTCCTCGTCGCGAACGCCGGGATCACGAACGACCAGCTGCTGCTCCGCATGTCGGAGGAGGACTTCACGAGCGTGATCGACACGAACCTCACGGGGACGTTCCGGGTCGTCAAGCGCGCCACGAAGGGCATGATGAAGGCGAAGTTCGGCCGCATCGTGCTCATGTCGAGCGTCGTCGGCGCCTACGGCCAGGTCGGCCAGGTCAACTACGCGTCGTCGAAGGCCGCCCTCGTCGGCATGGCCCGGTCGATCACGCGCGAGCTCGGCTCCCGCGGCATCACCGCCAACGTCGTCGCGCCCGGGTTCATCCAGACGGACATGACGGCGGCGCTGCCCGAAGAACTGCAGGCCGAGTTCAAGAAGCAGATCCCGGCGGCGCGGTACGGCACCGTCGACGACGTCGCGGACGCCACGCTGTTCCTCGCCGGCGACGGGGCCGGGTACATCTCCGGCGCGGTCATCCCGGTCGACGGCGGCCTCGGGATGGGGCACTAGGCCGGGGCGCGTCCGCCGAGCCTCGCCTCGGCGGACACCTTCGTGGCGAAGCGGCCGCGAAACCGTCCGCGGGGCCGAGTCTCGGCCCGGCCGGCGCGGCGCGGCAGGCGGCGCGTCAGCCGCGCAGGCCGAGCGTCGCGAGCACGCTCGACAGGTCACGGTCGACGACCGCGACGTCCGCCTGCTCGCGGACGAGCGGCTTCGCGTCGAACGCGACCGACAGTCCGGCCACACGCATCATCTCGAGGTCGTTCGCGCCGTCGCCGATCGCGACGGTGCGGACGATCGGCACGTCGTCGGATGCGGCCCACTCGCGCAGTGCGACGGCCTTGGCGTGCGCGTCCACGACGTCGCCGAGGACCCGCCCGGTGAGGACGCCGTCCACCACCTCGAGCCGGTTCGCCCGGCAGTGGTCGAGTCCGAGCTGCTCGGCGAACGGGTCGAGGACCTCGTGGAAGCCGCCCGACACGACGCCGACGGTCCCGCCCGCGGCGTGCACGCCGCGGACGAGCTGATCGGCGCCCCGCGTCACGCGGACCGCCTGCTGTGCACCCCGGAAGACGTCGTCCTGGAGGCCCGCCAGGGTCGCGACACGCTCCCGGAGGCTCTCGGCGAAGTCGATCTCGCCGCGCATGGCGCGCTCCGTGATCGCCTGGACCTGTGGCCGGGTCCCCGCCGTGTCGGCCAGGAGTTCGATGACCTCGTCCTCGAGGAGCGTGGAATCGGCATCGAGGACGACGAGGAAGCGTGGCACGCACCAACGGTACCGACTCAGGAGGCGCGGCCGGCGTTCATGACGCCAGCCGCGCCTCCTGGGCCGTCCGTTCCTGCCCGCGCGACGCTACGCGTCGACGCGCACGCCCTTGCCGACGACCGTGATGCCGGACTCGGTGACGGTGAAGCCGCGCGCTTCGTCCGCTTCGCGGTCGATGCCGACCTGGGCGCCGGGGGCGATCACCACGTCCTTGTCGAGGATCGCGCGGTTCACGACGGAGCCGGCGCCGATCGAAGCGCGTTCGAAGACGATCGAGTCGAGGACCTTCGCGCCGGAGTCGATGCCGCACCAGGGGCCGATCATGCTGCGCTCGACCTGGGCGCCGGACACGAGGCAGCCGAGCGACACGAGGGAGTCGACCGTCGAGCCGGTGTTGCCGTTCGCGTCGCGGACGAACTTCGCCGGGGGCAGGTTCGTCTGCTGGTTGAAGATCGGCCAGTCCTGGTTGTACAGGTTGAAGACCGGCACCGGTGCGATGAGGTCCATGTGCGCGTCGTAGAACGAGTCGATCGTCCCGACGTCGCGCCAGTAGTACCGGTCGCGCTCGTTCGACCCGGGGACGTCGTTGCGCTTGAGGTCGTAGACGCCCGCGTCACCACGCGCGACGAAGTCCGGGACGATGTCGCCGCCCATGTCGTGGTCCGACGCCTCGATCTGGCCGTCACGGAGGACGGCGTCGACCAGGGCGTCGGCGTCGAAGACGTAGTTGCCCATCGACGCGAGGATCTCGCCGGGGGAGTCCGCGAGCCCGACGGCGTCCTTCGGCTTCTCGAGGAACGCCTCGATCTTCGTCGGGTCGTCGTCGGCGACCTGGATCACGCCGAACTGGTCGGCGAGGCCGATCGGCTGACGGATCGCGGCGACCGTGGCGCTGCGGCCGGAGGCGATGTGCGCCTCGACCATCTGGTGGAAGTCCATCCGGTACACGTGGTCGGCGCCGACCACGACGACGATGTCGGGGCGTTCGTCGCGGAGCAGGTTGAGCGACTGCAGGATCGCGTCGGCCGACCCGGCGAACCACCGCTTGCCGAGCCGCTGCTGCGCCGGGACCGAGGCGACGTAGGACCCGAGCAGGCCCTCCATGCGCCAGGTCTCGGCGACGTGGCGGTCGAGACTGTGCGACTTGTACTGCGTCAGGACGACGATCTTCTGCAGTCCGGAGTTGACGAGGTTGGAGAGCGCGAAGTCGATGAGACGGAAGTTCCCGCCGAACGGGACAGCGGGTTTCGCACGGTCGGCCGTGAGCGGCATGAGCCGTTTCCCCTCGCCGCCGGCGAGCACGATGCCGAAGACCTTCTTTGGTGCCATGCCGCTCACAGTAGGCGTCAGCACTGGGAACCCGTTACGTTGAACGCGTGCGAGTCGATCTGCTGACCAGGGAGTATCCGCCGGAGGTCTACGGCGGTGCGGGTGTCCACGTGGCCGAACTGACCGCGGCGCTGCGGTCCGACACCGACACCGAGGTGCGCGTCCGCGCCTTCGGGGCGTTCCGCGACGAGGCCGACGTGTGGGCCTACCGCACGCCGGGCGGCCTCGAGCAGGCGAACGGCGCGCTGCAGGCACTCGGCACCGACGTCGCGATCGCCGCGGACGTCGAAGGTGCCGATCTCGTGCACTCGCACACCTGGTACGCGAACTCGGCGGGACGCATCGCGCAGCTGACCTACGGCATCCCGCACGTCGTCACGGCGCACAGCCTCGAGCCGCTCCGCCCGTGGAAGGCCGAACAGCTCGGCGGCGGGTACCGGCTGTCGAGCTGGATGGAGCGCGAGGCGTTCGAGCACGCCGACGGCGTCATCGCCGTGTCGAAGGCGATGCGGGCGGACATCCTCCGCTCGTACCCGTCGATCGACCCCGCGAAGGTGCACGTCGTCTACAACGGCATCGACATCGACGAGTGGAAGCCCACCGTCGACGAGGACGCCGTCCGCGCGCTCGGGATCGACCCGTCGCGTCGATCGGTCGTGTTCGTCGGACGCATCACCCGGCAGAAGGGCCTGCCGTACCTGCTGCGGGCGGTGGCCTCGCTGCCGGCGGACGTGCAGATCGTGCTCTGCGCCGGTGCACCGGACACGCCGGAGATCATGGCCGAGGTCACGGGTCTGGTCGACTCGCTGCGTTCCGCTCGTGACGGGGTGGTCTGGATCGACCGGATGCTCGCGCACGAGGAGATCGTCAACGTGCTGTCGTCGGGCACCGTGTTCGTGTGCCCGTCGATCTACGAGCCGCTCGGGATCGTCAACCTCGAGGCGATGGCGTGCGGGATCCCCGTCGTCGGCACCGGCACCGGGGGCATCCCCGAGGTCGTGGCGGACGGACTGACCGGTCGCATCGTGCCGATCGACCAGGCACAGGACGGCACCGGGACCCCGACGGACCCGGACCGCTACGTGGCCGACCTCGCCGCGACCCTCACCGAGGTGCTCGCCGACGAGGGGCTCGCGAAGCTCATGGGCCGCGCCGGACGCCTCCGCGTCGAGACCGAGTTCACCTGGGACGCGATCGCCCGGCGGACACGCCAGGTCTACGACGAGGTGCTCGGGCAGAACCCCTAGGCTGGTCGCATGCCCTCGGTCGTGCGCTTGTCAGACGTCTCCGTGGTCCGCAACGGGGCCACCATCCTCGACGGGATCTCGTGGGAGGTGCAGGACGACGAACGCTGGGTCGTCCTCGGTGCCAACGGTGCCGGCAAGACGACGCTGCTGCAGGTCGCCGGCGCCCAGACCTTCCCGACCTCGGGTGAGGTCGAGGTCCTCGGCACCGAGCTCGGCGGTGCCGACCTGTTCGAGCTGCGTCCGCGCATCGGCTTCGCGTCGACGGCCCTCGCGCGCCGCATCCCGGTCACCGAGAAGGTCATCGACGTCGTGCTCACCGCGGCGTACTCGGTGACGGGCCGCTGGAACGAGGAGTACGAGGAGCTCGACGTCCGCCGCGCCCAGCGCGTGCTCGACGAGTGGGGCCTCGGTGCCTTCACCGACCGGACCTTCGGTGAGCTCAGCGACGGCGAGCAGAAGCGTGTGCAGATCGCCCGGGCCGTGATGACCGACCCCGAGATCCTGTTCCTCGACGAGCCGGCCGCGTCGCTCGACCTCGGCGCGCGTGAGAGCCTCGTACGGACCCTCGGCGGCTACGCGCAGAGCGAGGACTCGCCGGCCATCGTCATCGTGACCCACCACGTCGAGGAGATCCCGGCCGGGTTCACCCACGCCCTCGTGCTCGCGGACGGGCACGTGCAGGCTGCCGGGCCGATCGACGAGGTCCTGACCGCTCCGACCCTGACCGAGGCGTTCGGCATCGAGCTCACCGTGTCGAAGGACGCCGGGCGGTACACGGCGCGCGCATCGTGACGCTGCTCCCGATCCGGCCGGTCGTCTGGTAACGTAGACGGCTGGCGCAAGCCGCAGATTTCCCGCGTCGTGCTCGTACGAGTGCCGCGCACGTCCCCATCATCGCAACCGAGGAATCTCCATGAAGACCGACATCCACCCCGAGTACCGCGCCATCGTCTTCCGTGACCTGGCTTCCGGTGAGACGTTCCTGACGCGTTCGACCGCGAACAGCGACAAGACCATCGAGCTCGACGGTGCGACCTACCCGGTCATCGACGTCGAGATCTCGTCGGCGTCGCACCCGTTCTACACGGGCAAGCAGCGCATCCTCGACTCGGCCGGTCGCGTCGAGAAGTTCAACCAGCGCTTCAAGAGCTTCGGCAAGTAAGCAGTCCTCCGGACGCTCGAACGGGCGGCTCTCCTGCGAGAGGGTCGCCC
>NZ_JABXGF010000052.1:0-25027 GCF_025407985.1 Curtobacterium sp. C2H10
CGTGGGAGCCGACGAGCGTGACCGGCGCGGTGCGGCCGACCGCCTCGCCGCCTCGATCGCGCAGCTCGCCGACGGCATCGTGGCCGGGCCGCGGTCCGCCACGCCGACGGCGGTCTGGGTCCGGGTCGGCGACCAGCTCGACGAGGCGGTGCCCGCCGCCTCCGGACGGCCGGACGAGCGGGCGATCGCGACGGCCGCGCACGCGCTCGGCCGGATCGACGAGGCGCTCGCGCTGCTCGCCGACCGCCACCACGCAACGGTCGTCGGGGCGATGTCGGCGGGTCCTGGCATCATCGCCGTGTGAGCAAGCAGGACGGACGCAACCGACTGGTGTCCGACGCGCCCGTCGACGACGTGACGGCGAGCGTGCTGCACGTCGACATGGACGCCTTCTTCGCCTCGGTGGAGCTGCTCGACCGGCCGGACCTCCGCGGCCTGCCGGTGATCGTCGGGCACGACTCCGACCGTTCGGTCGTCACGGCTGCCACGTACGAGGCCCGCAAGTACGGCGTCAACTCCGCGATGCCGATGGCCGTCGCCAAGCGCCGGTGCCCCGCGGCGATCATCGTCGAGCCGCACTTCGAGAAGTACCGCGCGAAGTCCGACGCCGTGATGGCCGTCTTCGACCGCTTCACGCCCCGCGTCGAGAAGCTCGGCATCGACGAGGCCTTCCTCGACGTCGCCGGGGCGATCCGGCTGTACGGCACCCCGTGGGAGATCGGTCGGGCGATCCGTGCGGCGGTGTACGCCGAGACGGGCCTGCACTGCTCCGTCGGCGCCGCGTCGACCAAGTTCGTGGCGAAGCTCGCGTCGAGTCGGTCGAAGCCGGACGGCCTGCTCGTCGTGCCGGCTGCCGACACCGTGTCGTTCCTGCACCCGCAGCCCGTGTCGGCACTGTGGGGGGTCGGCGGCAAGACGCAGGAGACCCTCGAACGACGCGGCATCCGCACCGTGGGGGACCTCGCGACCACGCCGCTGGGCTCGCTCGTCTCCGCGCTCGGTCCGGCCGGCGGTCAGCGCCTGCACGACCTCGCGTGGGGCCGCGATCCGCGCGTGGTCGAGAGCGGCGTCGGCGAGAAGTCGATCGGGCACGAGGTCACCTTCGGCCACGACCTCACCGAGCGCGACGACGTCGCCCGGGAACTCCTGCGCCTCGCCGACAAGGTGGCCGTGCGACTCCGACGGGCCGACGTCCAGGCGCGGACGGTGGCGCTCAAGGTCCGCTACACCGACTTCACCACGCTGACCCGGTCCCGCACCCTCGCGGAACCGACCGACGTCGCCAAGCGCCTGCACCGCGAAGCCGTCGAGCTGTACGACGTGCTGCACCGGCCGGGCAACCGGATCCGGCTCATCGGGGTCCGTGGCGAGAACCTCGTGCCGGCGGCGGCGAGCAACGCGCTCTGGGACGACGACGCGCCGTGGCGCGAGACCGAGACGACGATCGACGCGGTCGCCGCACGCTTCGGCGCCGGCGTGCTCCGACCGGCATCCCTGGTGCGCGGCACGCCCGAGGGGCACGTCCCGCACGCTCGGCAGGACGAAGGGTGACGGTAGAATCTCGTGCAGTGAGCGCAGCCGAGTACACCGATCAGCCAGGGGCGGGGGACCAGCCCGCGGCCCTGTGGGACGACGGCACCGCAGCGCCTGAGCACGCGGTCGTCGCCCACGACGAGGCCGTCGCCGCTGCCGAGGCGGCGGGCAACTCGGCCGTGCAGAACCTGTCGCCGGCCTTCCCGGACCGTGCCGCGTGGGGCACCGCTTCGAAGCTCCGCGCCTGGCAGGTCGAAGCGCTCACGAAGTACTTCGAGACCGAGCCGCGGGACTTCCTCACGGCCGCGACGCCCGGCGCCGGCAAGACCACGTTCGCGCTCCGGCTCGCGACCGAGCTCCTCGCCCGCGGCACCGTCGACCGCATCGTCGTCGTGGCCCCGACGGAGCACCTCAAGCGGCAGTGGGCGGACTCGGCGGACCGCGTCGGCATCCGGATCGATCCGATGTTCAAGAACGGCGACGGCATGTTCGGCCGGCACTACCAGGGCGTGGCGATCACGTACGCCCAGGTCGGCATGAACCCCGAGGTCCACCAGAAGATCACCGCCGGCGGCAAGACGCTCGTGATCCTCGACGAGGTCCACCACGGCGGCGACGCCCTGACCTGGGGCGACGGCATCAGAGAGGCGTTCTCGAAGGCCACCCGTCGCCTGTCCCTCTCCGGCACGCCGTTCCGCTCGGACACCGCGCCGATCCCGTTCGTGCAGTACGCCCCCGACGAGCAGGGCATCCGCACCTCGATCTCCGACTACAACTACGGCTACGGGCGCGCCCTCAAGGACGGCGTCGTCCGCCCGGTGCTCTTCATGGCGTACGCCGGGCAGATGCGCTGGAAGACCCGCATGGGCGACGAGATGTCGGCGTCGCTCGGCGAGCAGGTCACGAAGGACATCACCGCCCAGGCCTGGCGCACGGCGCTCTCACCCGAGGGCGAGTGGATGCCGGCCGTCCTCTCCGCCGCCGACAAGCGCCTGACCGAGGTCCGCCGTGGTGTGCCGGACGCCGGCGGCCTCGTCATCGCCACGGACACCACCACGGCCCGCGCGTACGCCCGCATCCTGCAGCAGATCACGGGGGAGCGGCCGACGGTCGTCCTCTCCGACGAAGCAGCGGGGTCGAGCCGGATCAGTGCCTTCGCCGAGGACACGTCCCGGTGGATGGTCGCCGTCCGCATGGTGTCCGAGGGCGTGGACGTGCCGCGGTTGTGCGTCGGCGTGTACGCCACGAGCGCGAGCACCCCGCTCTTCTTCGCCCAGGTCATCGGCCGCTTCGTCCGGGCCCGTCGCCGCGGTGAGACGGCGAGCGTGTTCCTGCCGAGCGTGCCCGGACTGATGGCGCTGGCGGCCTCCCTCGAGCTCGAGCGCGACCACGCCCTCGACCGCCCGAAGGACGCCGACGACGGGATGTACAACCCCGAGGACGCGATGGTCGCCGAGGCCAACAAGGAGGACCGCGCGTCTGAGAGCCTGCTCGAGGTCCAGCCGTTCGAGGCGCTCGACTCGCAGGCGTCCTTCGACCGTGTCCTCTACGACGGCGGCGAGTTCGGCAGCGGCGGCGAGGTGGGCTCGCTCGAGGAACTCGACTTCATCGGCATCCCGGGGCTGCTCGAACCGGACCAGGTGCGCGACCTGCTCCGTGCACGCCAGGCGACGCAGGCGAAGCGAGCGAAGGGCCGTACCCCGAAGGACGGTATGCCCAAGGCGGCCGCCCCGGCGCCCGAGGACCGCCCGATGTACCAGACGATCAAGGAACAGCGGTCCGAGCTGCACCGGCTCGTCTCGATCTGGTCCCGACACGCGAACGAACCGCACGGGGCCATCCACGCCGAACTCCGCCGCATCAGCGGTGGCCCGGCCGTGGCGCAGGCGAGCATCGAGCAGATCCAGAAGCGCATCGACGTGCTGCGCTCCCGCATCGGCGGCCGCCGGTGAGCACCGCGTGATCGAGGCCGTCGACGACCGCACCTGGTACGTCAAGCGCGACGCGGAGTCCTCACCCGAGGCGATCATCGACCGCTTCGGCGGGGGCTACCGGCTCCGTCGGTTCTCGCTCACCGAGTCCCGCCGGACGCCCCACGGGGTGTACACGGGCGTCGAACTCGCCGAGACCGCGTGGTGGCGGCTCCGCGACAGGCCGCGGACCTCATGACATCGCAAGCCGAAGTCGGGTAGACCGGGGGAATGGCAGACTCCATCCCTCACGTCCTCGTCCTCGGCGGCGGCTCCGCTGGCTACACCACCGTCAAGCAGCTCCAGAAGCACGCAGCGACCGTGCCGATGCGCATCACGCTGGTGGACCAGAACACGTACTACACGTACCTGCCGTTCCTGCCCGAGGTTGCCGGTGGCCACATCGCCCCGAAGGACGTGACCTTCGAGCTGCGCCGTGCGCTCCGCAAGACCCGGGTCATCCAGGGCAAGGTCACCGGGATCTCCTCGGCCGACAAGACCGTCTCGATCGCCACGGCCGGCGGTGACGACCGCACGCTCGGTTACGACCAGCTCGTCGTCGCGCTCGGCTCCGTCACGCGCACGTTCCCGACGCCCGGGCTCGAGGAGTACGGCGTCGGCTTCAAGAGCGTCGAAGAGGCCGCCTACGTGCGCGCGAAGCTCCTCGACAACATCGCCAAGGCCGCTGCCACCCGCGACGAGGACGAGCGCCGCAAGCTGCTCACGAGCATCTTCGTCGGCGGCGGGTACACCGGCGTCGAGGCGATCGGCGAACTGTTCGACGTCTCGCAGGCCGCCATCAAGACCTACCCGTCGCTCGCCGGCGAGCACCCCCGCTGGGTCCTCATCGACGCGCTCGACCGCGTCGCGCCCGAGGTCGGTCCGGAGCTGTCCAAGTGGACCCTCGAATCGCTGCGTGCCCGCGGCATCGACGTCCGCCTGAAGACGACCATGCCGAGCTGCGAGGGCGGCGTCGTGAAGCTCTCCGACGGCGACGAGTTCGCCACCGGCCTGCTCGTCTGGACGGCCGGCGTGAAGCCGAACCCGCTCCTCGACGCGTCCGACCTGCCGCGCGGCCCGAAGGGTCACCTCGCCGCGAACGCGAAGCTGCAGGTCGAGAGCGAGGACACCCACGAGGTCGTCCCCGGCGTCTGGGGCCTCGGCGACGTCGCGCAGGTGCCCGACCTGACGGCCGAGAAGCAGCCGGCGTACTACCCGCCGAACGCGCAGAACGCCGTCCGCCAGGCCGTCGTGGCCGCGGACAACGTGGTCGCGACGATCACGGGCAAGCCGCTCGAGGAGTACCGCCACCCGTCCATCGGCACCGTCGCGTCGTACGGTGTCGCGAAGGGTGCGGCGAACATCAAGGGCATCAAGATGACGAACCTCCTCGCGTGGCTCGCGCACCGCGCCTACCACGTGTACGCGATGCCGACGCTGAACCGCAAGGCGCGCATCGTGATCGGGTGGGTCACCGGGGCCGTGTCGGGTCGCGACGCGACGTCCCTCATCAAGGAGACCGACCCGCGCCGCACGTTCGTCGAGGCGTCGAAGTCCTAGACGCGCGTTCCTGACGGACGGGAGGCGCGGTGCCGGCTGGCACCGCGCCTCCCGTCCGTCATCCGGTCGCGCCGACGCGCGTGGTGCGGCAGACTGACTCCCTCGGTGCCGCCGCACGGAGGTCCTGGAAGACACCGCACGTGACCACCACCATCTCCTGCCCCCGCTGCCGAGCCGTTCGCCGCCCCACCGGGGTGCACCGGTGCCCCGGACCGGACGACCCCGCCCGAGCGCTGGGCGTGGGCAGCAGCGTCGCCGTGGTCCTGGACGTGCTCGCCGGTGTCGGCCGACCGTTCCTCGTCGGCGGGGTGGTCCGCGACGCGCTGTTCCGTGCGTCCGGGCGGGCGGTCCCCGTCGCCGACGACCACGACGTCGACGTCGAGGTGCACGGCACGGACACCGCGTCGGTCGTCGACGCCCTGCGCGATGCGGGAGCCGTCGTCGTCACCACGGGCGCGCGCTTCGAGGTCCTCAAGGTCGTGGTCGACGGCGTGCCCGTCGACGTCGCGGTGGTGCCGGGGAACGCCGACGACGACGGGCTCGCCGCGGCCGCCGTCCGTCGCGACTTCACGGTCAACGCGGTCGCGTGGGACCCGGCGACGAACGAGTACGTCGACGCGGTCGGTGGGATCGACGACGCCGCCCGGGGTGTGCTCCGACACACCTCGGACCGGTTCGGGGACGATCCGCTGCGGGTGCTGCGCGCCGTGCAGCTGGTGGCGCGCTTCGACCTCGTGCTCGACCCCTCAACGGTGGACGTCGCCCGGTCGCTGGTGGACGCGTTCCCGTCCGTGGCCGCGGAGCGGGTCTGGCCGGAGATCCGGAAGACGGCGCGGGGCGACCACCAGTCGCGGGCGCTCCAGGTGCTGCACGACACCGGGTGGGAGCAGCACCTCCCGGAGCTCGCCGCGGTGCGCGACGTGCCGCAGGAACCACGGTGGCACCCCGAGGGGCCCGTGCACGTGCACCTGGGGCTCGCGGCGGACGCTGCTGCCGCTGCCTGCACGGCCGACGGCGTCACCGGTGAGGACCGCACCGTCGTGGTGCTCGGCGCGCTCCTGCACGACCTCGGCAAGGCGGGCGACGGGACGCAGCGGGAGCGTGACGACGACGGCACGGTCCGGGTCCGCAGCCTCGGGCACGAGGTCTCGGGCGCGCATGCGGCGCGGGACCTGCTGCGGCGGATCGGCGCGCCGCGCACCCTCACCGAGCGCATCGCCACGATCGTGCGAGAGCACATGGTGGTGCACTCCACCGACGGTGCAGCGCCGTCGGTGCCGGCAGCGCGCCGACTGCTCCGTCGCCTGGGCGGGTCGATGGCGACCGCCGAGTGCTGGGCCCGGGTGTGCGAGGCGGACTCGCAGGGGCGCGGCTCGGCGTCGGGGCCGTCACCGGCGTGGGCGTGGCTCGCGGTCATGCGTGCCGACGAGGCCGCGGGACCCCGGGTGCGCCTCGTGACCGGGCGGGACCTCGTCGCGGCGGGGCTCGCGCCGGGCCCGCGGTTCCGGGAGGTCCTGGACGCCGCGGCCGAGGCGCAGGACGAGGGGCGCTTCGAGGACGCGGCGGGCGCCCAGCGCTGGTTGCGGGAGCGGCTCCTCAGTCCGCCACGGTGATCGTCACCGTGGCGGACTCGGTGGACGTGCCCGCATCGTCGCGGTAGCGCACCGTGATGGTGTGCCGACCCGGCGGCAGCCCGGCGTCCCCGCGCCGGATGTGCCCGCTGAACCGGCCCTCGGCTCCGGTCGACACCGTGCCGACGAGCGCGCCGTCGACGGCGACCTCGACGTCGGTGTCCGCCCAGCCGGTGATCGTGACCGGCAGCGGGCCGCCCGTCGCGGTGCTCCCGTCGGCGGGGTCGGCGATGGTCGGGACGAACGCGAAGGGGGCGCTGCTCGTCGCCGCGGAGGTGTTCCCGGCGGCGTCCCGTGCGGTGGCGCGGATCCCGGTGGCGGTCGGGGCGAGGCCGTCCACCGCGACGCGCCAGTGACCGTCGGCACCGGTGGTGGTCGACGCGGTCGCCGTGCTGCTCGTGCCGCCCGTGCTGTTCGTGGCGCCTGTGCCGCTCGTGCCACTCGTGCCGCTCGTGCCGTGGAGGACGGTGACGTCGATCGTGCTGCCGGCCTCGGCGGTGCCGGAGAACACCGGCGGGGTGGTGTCGGTGGGCGTCCAGGTCGTCGCGATCGTCGGCGCCGCCGGAGCCGTGGTGTCCACGGTGACCGTGACGACCACGGGGACCGAGGTGGCGTGGTCCGGCGTCGTCGCGGTGATGCCGACCCGTTCGACCCCGTCCCCGGAGAACCGCAGCGTGGTCCTCCACGTGCCGTCGGACCCGGCGGTGGTCGCGGCGGTCAGGATGCCGGAGCGGACCTCGAGGCGGCTGCCGGGCGTCGCCGTCCCGGTGAGCTCGACGGTCCGGCTGGCGACGAGCATCGTGTCCTCGGCCGGGACCGGGGCAGCGGAGCGCGGCAGCTGCGGGTCGACGCCGCCGGTGGTCGAGGATCCACCGGTTCCCGATGACGTGGGGTTCGCGCTCGGTTCGTCGGTGCGGAGGTCGGGTGTCGAGGACGCCCCGGCGGAGGAGTCCCCGAGGACCGTGTCGACGACGGGGGTCGGAGCGGTCGGGACCGTCGTCCGTGCGCCGGAGTCGTCGCGACCGGGCGACGGCAGGGGACTCGGTTCGGCGACGTCGGCCGGGGCGGTGCGGTCGGCCGGTGCGGGGTGCTCACCGGACGGCGCCGGGACGCCCGCGGGACCTGGTGCGCGCGCGCCGGCGGTGGACGTGCCGGTCGGGTGGTCGTCCGACCACGTCCCGGCGACCGCGACGACGGTCGTGACGACGACGAGCGCTGCGACCACGCCGACCAGCCCGGTGACCGGCAGGGGCGCTCGGCGAGCGGCACCCGTCGCCGGGGCCGAGCGAGCGGGGGACACGGCCGCCGCAGCGGGGGCGTCTGCGTGCAGCGCCGCGTGACCGATGCCCAGACCGACCACCGGCGGGAGCAGTGCCGCCGCGATCCGTCCGGCGAGTCGGCGCGTGTCCTCGAGCACCGGCGGGCAGTGCACGCAGTCGCGGATGTGCGCCTCGAGCTGACGACGGTCGCGCGCGGTGAGCGTGCCCGCTTCGTAGGCGCCGAACGCGGCCAGTCGCCGACGGCACTCGTCGGGCAGGCCGTCCGTCGCGAGGTGTTCCTGGACCCAGGCCGCGCGGAGCGCCCGCCGTGCTCGGAACGCCAGGGACGAGACGGCGCCGGGCTGGAGGTCGACCAACGGGGCGACGTGTCGAGGTCGCAGTCCCTCGACCTCGGTGTACCAGAGCACGCTCTGCCAGCGTTCGGGCAGGGTGCTGAACGCTCGCCCCAGGGCCGTGCGGTCGGCGGCGCGGGCCATCTCCGTCGCCGCGTCGGCGCCGGAGTCCTCGAAGGCGTCGAAGTCGACGTCGGCGTCCGTGTGGCGGGCGCGTCGGCGGAACTCGGTGTTGGCGACGTTGCGGATGACCGTGTACAGGTACGGGCGGAAGAGTTCGTCCGGACCGGCCCCGCGTTCGATCGCACCGATGACGTTCGTGAAGGCCTCGGAGGCGACGTCCTCGGCGTCCGAGGAGCCCACGAGTCCGATCGCGTGCCGGACGGCGGCGCGGTGGTGCCGGCTCCACAGCGCTGCCACCGCCGACCGGTCGCCGTCACGCGTCGACCGGATCAGTGCAGCGTCACTGCCTGGCTCAGGGGCACCGCGCACGTCGTTCGTCTCCTCGTCCTGGGTTCACCGGCTGGGCGGTGCAGTCCATCTGAACACACCGCTCTCGGATGCGAGGAGTCCGGGTCGGACGTTTCATCACGCGACCCCGGTGGATCCGACCGACGAGGACGGTGTCACGCCCGTGTCGCGGTGATCACGAGGTTCTGCGTCGACGGTGAGCCGTCCGGGTGTTCGAGGCAGGTGATGAGGAGCAACCGGTCGGGGACGTCGCCCCACACGCCGGCGTCGTCGGCGATGCGGTCCTTGTCCACCAGGGTCGAGCCGGTCACCGTGTACGCCACGCCCGCGACCGTCACCGCGGCACCGGTCGCGACCCGACTCCGACCCCGATCGACGTCCGTCAGGAAGTTCCCCGGGGCGGTGCCGCCGCCCCGCAGGGAGTGCATCACCACGACCACGGTGCCGGACGCGGCGTGCTCGGGGGTGACCCCGACGTCGCGGACCAGGTACGCCGACCGGAACCCCGGCGGCGTGATCCTGCCGCGCACGGCGTCGAGTGCACCGAGCGGGACGTCGAGGTGCACCGACGGGACGCTGAGGCGTCCGGACCCACTGGACGTCGCTCGGGCTCCGGGAGCGCTCGCGACGGGTGCCTCGAGCCGGACGGGGTCGCCGTGCATGTCGCGCGCGGTGCCGGGTGCCGTCGAGTTCGTCGCGGTGACCACGCCGCCGACCCCGAGGCCGAGCATCGTGACCGCGCTCACGGCGGCGAGGACGAGCGGGAGTGAGGACGGTCGTCGACCGGATCGGACGTGCACGGTGTCTCCTCGAGGGGTCGGTCGTGGTCGGGGCAGGTCGCGCGCTGGATGTGCGGACCGGTGGGCGCTTCGGGTGCTGCCCACCGGCCCGCGCGCCGGGTCGTCGTTCGGGCGACGGACCCGGCTGGACTCCGCCCGACGCAGGGTCGTCGAGCGGAGCGGTCGGGGGCCGCGGCACGGGTGCCGCGGCGACGGGTCACGGTCGCGTTCGTGCGCGCGTTCGTGCGCGCGTGCGGGCTGCCCACACGCCGAGGACGAGCAACAGGGTCAGGCCGCCGCTGCCGAGGAGCGCGACGGACCACCAGGGGGCCGTGCTGTCGGACGTCGTCCCTCCGGTGTCGACCGCCGCGCCCATCGCCGTGGGCACCGGCGACTCGGTTTCCTCGTCTGCGGTCGACGCACCCGGCGTCACGGTCGGCCGGACGGTCGGCTCGGCGGTCGGGGCCGGTTCGACCGTCGCCGGAGCGGTCGGCGTCGGGGTCGGGGTCGGGGTCGGCTCGACCGTCGCCGGAGCCGTCGGCGTCGGCGTGCTCGTCGGTGCCGTCCCGGACCCCGAGGCACCACCATCCTGGTGCACGACCGTGCCGCTGACCGAGGAGTCGTCGTCGCCGTCGATGCTGATCGTGGCGGTGTTCGTGTAGGTGCCCGCCAAGCCGCCGTCGGTGACCCGGGTGGCGAAGTGGACGTCGTAGAAGTACCCCTGGCGCGCGGTGAACGTGACGCTCCCGGCCGAGCTGGCGTAGTCCTCTCGCGGCGCCGGTGCCCATCCGGTGAGCCCCTCTCGCCCGTCGTCCCAGGTGGTCGTCCGGTTCGTCTGCCAGAGCGTGGCGAAGGGGTACCCGCGGAAGCTGGTGAGGAGCTCCTGGTCGGGCCCGGGGGTGTCGGTGACCGTGATGCGCTGGCCGTCCGGCATGCCGTCGGCGCCGGAACCGATCGCCACGGTCCACTCGACCACACCCGCGGCGGCGTCGTAGCTGCCCCACTTGCCGCTCGTCCGGCCGGTGAAGGTGCAGTCGACGGTGCACGTCCCGGGTCCGGTGCCGGGCTGTGCGGGTTCGACCGTGGTCGTCACGGCGGTGCCACCGACCTGGTAGGTCGTCGGTGTGGCGGACTCGGTGGTGGTCTCGACGGTGACCCAGAACGAGAACGATCCGTGCAGGTCGTTCGGGTGGGCGGCGACGTAGGCGCTGTCGACGGCGCAGTCGAGCTGGGTCGAGGACACGGTGCACCGTCCCATCGCGGAGCCGTCCGGTGCGAGCAGGGGGAACCCGTCGGAGCGGCCCTGGAGCTCGGGCGGCAGGTCCACCACGAAGCCGGCCGGGGTGGTGGGGGAGTCCGGCAGGGACCACGTGCCGGAGAGTTCGGCGGCGCTGCCGGACGTGACGGTCTGGGACGTGAAGCGGAGACCGTCGATCGTCGCGTTCGTGGTGTACTCGGCGGCGGCGGACGCGGGGACCGCAGCGCTGATGCCGCCGGCGATGGCGGCCACGGCGGCGATCCCGGCCGCGAGGAGGACGGATCCGCGTCGGTCGCGGGATCGGACAGGGTGGTGGTGCATTCGGGCTCTCGGGTTCCTGCGGCAGCCAGGCCCGCGGCACCGAGCGGGGACGTGGCCGTCGACTCGGGTCATCGGGTTGCGGTGCCGAAGGTGAGAGTCCTCCAGCCCCGTTTCGTCACGCGCCGCCGCGAACCGGCACCTACCTGCCGGACGCACCCCGTACCCGCCGTGAGCGCAGCGAACCGGCGCGTTCGAGGCGGTGACGCCCCGAGCGAAGCGACGGCGGCACTCGCCGGGAAGGCACGAACAGGAAATGCCCCCGGGCCGAAAGGCCAGGGGGCATCCCATTTCCTGTGTCCGAGGGGGGACTTGAACCCCCACGCCCTAATACGGGCACTAGCACCTCAAGCTAGCGCGTCTACCATTTCCGCCACCCGGACAGGTGTTTCTTCACTTGTCGGCCGTCGTTCCGGGCTGTTTCCCCGGCGTTCCTGCCGAGAGAAGACACTAGCACGGGTCTGAACGCCCGATGAACACGGCGGCGCATCCCGGGCGCGTCCTGCTGTGACGTCCGACGCCGGGGCCGTCGGCGCGGACCGGTAGCGTTGGGCCATGACGAACCCGGAGGCCACGCTGACCGACCTCGAGGCCACCGCGGCGATCGCCCGTGACCTCATCCGCATCGACACGACGAACTGGGGCGAGGGGAAGTCCCGCGGCGAGACCGAGGCGGCGCACTACGTCGAGGCGAAGCTCCGTGCGCTCGGGCTCGAGCCGCAGCTGTTCGAGTCCGAACCCGATCGGGTGAGCGTCGTGGCGCGGGTGCCCGGACGCAACCGCGACAAGTCCGCCCTGGTCGTGCACGGCCACCTGGACGTGGTGCCGGCGGACCCGGCGAACTGGTCGGTGGACCCGTTCGGCGGCGAGGTCCGGGACGGCATGCTCTGGGGTCGCGGCGCGGTCGACATGAAGAACATGGACGCGATGATGCTCACGTCGCTGTCGGACGTCATCGAGCAGCAGGGAGCGCCGGAGCGCGACCTCGTGATCGCGTACTTCGCCGACGAGGAGGCCGGGGGAGTCCTCGGATCGCACCACGTCGTCGAGAACCACCCCGAGGTGTTCCAGGGTGCGAGCGCGGCGATCAGCGAGGTCGGCGGCTACTCGATCACCCTCGGCGACCGTCGTGCGTACCTGCTGCAGACGGGCGAGAAGGCGCTGATGTGGATCAAGCTCGTCGCGACGGGCACCGCGGCGCACGGGTCGCACGTCATCCACGACAACGCGGTGACGAAGGTCGCGGCGGCGGTGGCCCGGATCGGCAGCGAGGAGTGGCCGGTGCGGCTGTCGGCGACGACCGACGCGATGGTGGCCGAGGTCGCACGGTTCCTCGGGGTGGACCCGACGGTGACCGGCCCGGACGACGTGGCACTGGCCACGGGGTCGGCGTCGCGGTTCATCCACGCGGCCCTGCACACGACGACGAACCCGACGGTGCTCACCGCCGGGTACAAGCACAACGTGATCCCCGACCACGCCGAGGCACTGGTGGACATCCGGTGCCTCCCCGGCGACGAGGAGACGGTGCTGGCGCGTGTCCGGGAGCTCGCGGGCGACGACGTCGAGGTCGTGATGTCCTTCCGCGACATCGGGCTCGAGCAGGACTTCGGCGGCCCCCTGGTCGACGCCGTGCGCGACGTCCTCGGCCGCCACGACCCGGGTGCTCCGGTGCTGCCGTACCTGCTCTCGGGCGGGACGGACAACAAGGCGCTGTCGACGCTGGGGATCGCGGGCTACGGGTTCGTGCCGCTGCAGCTGCCGGCGGGTGTGGACTTCCCGGCGATGTTCCACGGCGTGGACGAACGCGTGCCGCTCGACTCGCTGGCGTTCGGGCGGCGGGTCCTCGGAGACCTCCTCGCCACGTACTGATATTGTGCATGGTCGCCGGTCCGGCGGTGTCCTGAACCGACTCTCCCCGAAAGGCCCGAGCCGTGCACATCCTCGAGGCGATCTTCCTCGGCTTCGTCCAGGGGCTCACCGAGTTCCTCCCGGTGTCGTCCAGCGCCCACCTCCGCATCGTCGGGCTGTTCCTGCCGGACGCGCAGGACCCGGGTGCAGCGTTCACCGCGGTGACGCAGCTCGGCACCGAGACCGCCGTGCTGATCTACTTCTGGCGCGACATCACCCGGATCGTCGGTCGGTGGTTCCGGTCGCTGTCCGGGAAGACCGTGCCCCGGAACGACCCGGACGCCCGACTCGGGTGGCTCGTGATCCTCGGGACCATCCCGATCGGCATCGCCGGCCTGCTGCTGAAGGACTCGATCGAGACGACGTTCCGGTCGCTGTGGATCGTCGCGATCGTCCTCATCGTGTTCGGCATCGTGCTCGGCGTGCTCGACATCGTCGGCAAGAAGGTCCGGCGCATCGAGCACATGACGTTCGGCGGCGGGATCCTGATCGGCCTCGCCCAGATGCTCGCCCTCGTCCCCGGCGTCTCGCGTTCCGGCGCGACCGTGTCGATGGGGCTCGCGCTCGGCTACACCCGCCCGGCGGCCGCCCGGTTCGCGTTCCTGCTCGCCGTGCCCGCCGTGTTCCTCTCCGGCCTGTACGAGGCCGCCACGAGCCTCGGTGACACCGGCGCACCGTTCGGCGTGGTCGACACGCTCATCGCCACGGTGGTCGCGTTCGTCGTCGGCTTCGTCGTGATCGCGGCGTTCATGAACTACATCAGCAAGCGCAGCTTCATGCCGTTCGTCGTCTACCGCATCGCACTCGGTATCGTTCTCATCGTGTTGTTGTCGCTCGGAGTGATCCAGCCGTGAGGGCCTGGCAGGTCCCGTCCGTCCCCGATGTCCCGGGCGCCGCGCCCCGCCCGGTCGTGCACGACACGGCGACCGGCAAGCCCGTCGACCCGACCGGTGGCGAGGAACGTGCGGCGCTCTACGTGTGCGGCATCACCCCGTACGACGCCACCCACCTCGGCCACGCCGCGACCTACCTCTCGTTCGACACGCTCGGTCGTGTCTGGCGGGACGCCGGGTTCGAGGTCGAGTACGCGCAGAACACCACGGACGTCGACGACCCGCTCCTCGAACGGGCAGCGCGGGACGGCGTCGACTGGCGCGAGCTCGCGGCCTCGCAGATCGACCTGTTCCGGCGCGACATGGAGGCGCTGCGGGTCCTGCCGCCGGACGACTTCGTGGCGGTGACGGACGAGGTCGAACGCATCGCCGAGGCCGTGGCATTCCTGCAGGAGACCGGCTACGCCTACGCGGTGCCGACGCCGGAGTCCGCGGGCGACGACCTCTACTTCGACGTGAACCGCCCGACCGAGGCCTGGTCGCTCGGGGACGAGAGCGGCCTCGACCGCGAGACCATGCTCGCGCTGTCGGCCGAGCGCGGCGGCGACCCCGACCGTGCGGGCAAGCGCGACCCGCTCGACCCGCTGCTCTGGCGCGCCGCACGAGCGGGCGAGCCGAGCTGGGACTCCGCAGTCGGCCCCGGGCGCCCCGGGTGGCACATCGAGTGCAGCGTCATCGCAGGCGACCGGCTCGGCCTGCCGATCAGCGTCCAGGGCGGCGGCAGCGACCTCGTCTTCCCGCACCACGAGATGAGCGCCGGGCACGCCGCAGCGCTCGCGCACCAGCCGCTCGCGCAGGCGTTCGTGCACACCGGGATGATCGCCTACCAGGGCGAGAAGATCTCGAAGTCGCTCGGCAACCTCGTCACGGTCCGTGGGCTGCTCGACGACGGCGCCGACCCGCGTGCGATCCGCCTCGCGCTGCTGTCGCACAAGTACTCCGACGACTGGGAGTGGTTCGACACCGAGCTCACCAGCGCCACCACACGCCTGGCCACGTGGGACGCCTGGGCCTCCGGGAGCGACGCGGGACACGCCGACGACGCGGCCGAGGTCATCGCCCGGGTCCGCGCCCGTGTCGCGGACGACCTCGACACGCCGGGCGCCGTCGCCGCGGTCGACACGGCGATCGCGGGCGGGACGGCGGTCACGCCGGACCTCGTGGACCTGGTCGACGCCCTGCTCGGCATCCGCCTCGGCTGACCCGGTCGGCCGCCCCCGTTCGTCGAGCGGGCAGGACATGCCGCTCAGGTTCGCCGCGAGGGCGGAATCGCCCGACTCCAGGTGCCGAGCGTGACCGAAAGTGCCCGCTCGCGCGGACGGGACGCGACCGTGTGACGGACGGGAGGAGGGCCCCACCAGCCGGTACCGGCGCACCGCGCCAGCGGGGTGACGGCCGTGCCTGGAGGGACGGTGCCAGCTGGCACCGCGCCTCCCGTCCGTCCGTGTGGTCGCGTCTACTGCGACGGTGGCGGCGGGCGGAACCCCTCGCCCCCGGCGGTCCCGCCGTCCTTGCCGTCCTTGCGCTCGCGGCGGCGGAGGTACTGCTCGAACTCCTGCGCGATGGCGTCGCCCGACGCCTCGGGGGAGTCGACCGTGTCCCGCGCCTGCTCGAGCTGGCCGATGTAGGACGCCATGTCCTCGTCGTCGGCGGCGAGGGCGTCGATGCCCTCCTCCCACTCGGTGGCGTCGTCGAGCAGCGATCCCCGCGGGACCGTGACGTCGGTGAGCTCCTCGATCTTGTCGAGCAGCGAGAGCGTCGCCTTGGGGGACGGCGAGTTGTGCACGTAGTGCGGCACCGAGGCCCAGAGCGACAGCGTGGTGAGGCCGGCGCTGTCCATCGCGTCGGCGAGCACCCCGAGGATCCCGGTCGGGCCCTCGTACGAGGAGCGGTCGACGTCGAACGCGGCACGCACGCCCGCGTTCTCGCTCGACACGAACACCGAGATGGGTCGGGTGTGCGGGACGTCGGCGAGCATCGCGCCGACGAAGACGACGGCGTCGATCGAGTAGACGTCCGCGAGGTCGATGATCTCCGCGCAGAAGCCGCGCCAGGTCCGCGAGGGTTCCGGGCCGACGAGCACGTAGACGTCGCGTTCGGACGGGGAGCCGGTGGCACCGATCACGGGTCGGCCCTCGGCACCGGGACCGTGCAGGACGATCCGCGGCCACTGGATGCCCCGGCCGCCGTTCTCGTCCGTGCCGACGTTCGGGCGGTTGAACTGGTAGTCGACGTACCGCTCACCGTCGAGTTCGCGCAGCTCGTCGAGCTCGAGCGACTCGACGATGCGCCTGGCGAGACCGCTCGCCGCTTCTCCGGCGTCGTTCCAGCCCTCGAAGGCGACGACGAGCAGTCGACCGTCGCTGAAGGGGGAGTGCTGTGGCACGGACGGGACCTCCTGGTGGTGGAGCGGGGCGCGGGCGGCTCGCAGGTCGCGCGCGACCGGACATTCGCAGCAACAAGGATAGGGCCGCTCGACCGGAGTGCGTCCACGCGTCCGCGGTGAGCGGAACGCGGGCGGACCGCCCCGGTAGACTCGTCGCCCGTGACCGCGCAACCCTCCGCCCTCGTCCCGCCCGCAGCCGTGCTGTGGGACATGGACGGCACGATCATCGACACCGAGCCGATCTGGCAGCAGTCCCAGGTCGAGCTCACCGACCGCTACGGCGTCGTCTGGACCCACGAGGACGGTCTCGCCCTGGTGGGCAGCGGCCTCGAGCGCTCGGGGGAGATCCTCCGCGACAAGGGCGTCGACATGGAGGTCGAGGAGATCATCCAGTGGATGACCGAGTACGTGATGGTGCGCCTGCGCGACGGTGAACTGCCGTGGCGTCCCGGTGCCCGCGAGCTCATCGAGGGCCTGCACGACCGCGGCATCCCGACCGCCCTCGTCACGATGTCCCGTCGGAAGATGGCGCTCGTCGCCGCCGATGCGCTCGGCGCGCGCGGGTTCCGGGTCGTCGTCGCGGGTGACGACGTCGAGCGGCCGAAGCCCTTCCCCGACGCCTACCTGTCCGCCGCCGCGCAGCTCGGCGTCGACCCGACCGCGTGCGTCGCGATCGAGGACTCGGCGACCGGCGTGGCCTCGGCCGTGGCCTCCGGCGCGGTCACGGTGGCCGTCGAGCACATCGTCCCGCTGTCGGACATCACGGGCGGCGACGTCCACCTCACCACCCTCGCGGACGTCGACGTCGACCGGCTCGTCGAGCTGACCGGCCCGGCCCTCGCCGCCCGCACCCAGGAGGTCGCACGATGACCGACGCGCTCCCGAACCCCACCGAGTCGCTGCCGCACACCGCGGGCGGCGCACCGCACACCCCGCCGCGCGGACCCTTCCGCGCCGGTGACCGCGTGCAGCTGACCGGTCCGAAGGGCAAGCTGACGACCCTGTCGCTCGAGGTCGCGGGGGAGTACCACACGCACCGCGGCGTCCTGCGGCACGACGACGTCATCGGGCAGCCGGACGGGTCGGTGATCCGGGCGAGCACCGGTGACGAGTACCTCGCGCTGCGTCCGCTCCTCAACGACTACGTGATGTCGATGCCGCGCGGTGCCGCCATCGTGTACCCGAAGGACGCCGCCCAGATCGTGGCCTTCGCCGACGTCTTCCCGGGCGCCCGCGTGGTCGAGGCCGGTGTCGGTTCCGGCGCGCTCTCGCTGTTCCTCCTGCGGGCGATCGGACCGACCGGACAGCTGCAGTCGTTCGAGCGCCGCGAGGAGTTCGCCGCGATCGCCCGTGGCAACGTCGGCACCTTCCTCGGCGCCGTCCCGGACAACTGGTCGGTCACTGTCGGCGACCTCGTCGAGGAGCTGCCCGGCGCCGCCGAACCGCAGAGCGTCGACCGGGTCGTGCTCGACATGCTCGCGCCGTGGGAGTGCGTCGACGCCGCAGCGGACGCCCTCGTCCCCGGTGGTCTCATCGTCTGCTACGTCGCGACCGTCACGCAGCTGTCCCGCACGGCCGAGGCGCTCCGCGACACCGGGCGCTTCACGGACCCGCAGTCCAGCGAGACCCTCGTCCGCACCTGGCACGTCGAGGGCCTCGCCGTCCGCCCGGACCACCGCATGGTCGGTCACACCGGGTTCCTCGTCACGGCACGCCGGCTGGCCGACGGTGTCGTGCTGCCGAACCTGAAGCGTCGCGCAGGCAAGGCGGAGTTCTCCGACGAGGACGTCGAGGCCTGGACGCCCGGCGCCGTCGGCGAGCGGTCGGCCAGCGACAAGAAGCTCCGCAAGGTCGCGCGACAGGCGGCGGCACAGGCCCGCAAGGTCGCCGCAGCCGAGGCCGGGCCCGCCGCGTCCGACGCGGACGGCGCTGCTGAGGACGACCGGTAGGCTACGCGACGTGCCCGTCCTGCATCGAACGGAAAGAGGGTCCGTGCGCACCATCCCCGCACTCCTGGTCACCATCGGCCTCGCCGCAGCACTCACCGGGTGCGCGGCGAGCGGGGCCGGTTCCACGCCGTCGAGCTGCGCCGCTCCCGGTGCCGCGTCCGAGGCGGTCACCGCCACGGGTGCGTTCGGCAAGGAGCCGAAGGTCAACATCCCGAGCGGCCTCACCACGAAGGGCACCCAGGTCTCGGTCCTCCGCCAGGGCGAGGGTCGCGAGATCGAGGACGGCACGCCCGTCGTGATCGAGTACACCCTCGTCGACGGTGCGACCGGCGAGGTCGCACAGACGAGCGGGTACTCCGGCCAGACCGCCCCGATCACCGCGGGCGCCGACAACTACGGGGCGCTCGGCGCCTCCCTCGAGTGCGCGCACGTCGGCGACCGCCTCGCCGTCGCACTGCCGAAGAGCGCCCTGAGCTCCTCGACCACCGGCGACACGGGGACCTCGTCGACCAAGACCGAGGACGCCGTCATCGCCGTCATCGACGTCAAGAAGGCCTTCGACGCGCGTGCGACCGGCACGCCGCAGCTCGCCGGGGACGGGATGCCCGCCGTCGTCCTCGCGCCGTCGGGTGCGCCCGGCATCACGATCCCCTCGTGGTCCGCGCCGAAGTCGGACGAGACGCACCTGCTCCGCAAGGGGCACGGCGCCGAGCTCACCGACAAGGACACCGCCGTCATCAAGTACACCGCCGTGTCGTGGCCCGCTGACGGCACCGACGCCTCGGTGGCCGGCTCCAGCTGGACCGACGGCTCGGGCGCGCAGACCGTGCCGCTCGCCAAGGGCCAGGTGCAGGAAGGCGTCCGGAACGCCATCGTCGGGCACCGTGTCGGCGACCAGGTGCTCACGATCGTGCACCAGCAGGGCGCGGCGTACGCGTACGTGATCGACGTCCTCGGGAAGATCTCCGCCTGACCCTCCCGGACCGTCCACGGACCGCGGCGCGGGTGCACTCCGGTGCACCCGCGCTGCCGTAGGATCGGCTCGTGCCAGCGACCCGTGTGCCCCGTGTGCCTGCCGAGGAACGGCTGTTCAGCCTGGTGCTCGCGCTGCTCTCGACGGAGTCCGGGCTGACGAAGTCCGAGATCCTGGCCAACGTGCAGGGCTACCGGCAGCGGTTCACGACGGGCGGCGACAACGCCTCGCTGGAGCGCCAGTTCGAGCGCGACAAGGACGACGTCCGCGAGCTGGGCATCCCGCTCGAGACCATCGAGACCCCGGGTGCCGCCGGCAACAACCAGACGCTCCGCTACCGGATCCCGAAGGGCGAGTACGACCTGCCCGTCGACGTCCGCTTCACGCCGGACGAGTCCGCGCTCCTGTCCCTCGCCGCGATGGCCTGGCGCGAGGGGGCGCTCTCCGCCGACTCCCGTCGCGGCCTGCTCAAGGTGCGGTCCGCCGGATCCGAGGACGACGGCGCCGGGGCCCTCGGCGTCGACGCGTACGCCCCGCGTCTCCGCGCCCGTGACGTCGCCTTCGAGCCGCTGCGCTCGGCGCTCGACCGGTCCGCCGCGGTCCGCTTCGACTACATCACGCCGGGGCAGCACGAGCCGCGTCGGCGTGCGGTGGCCCCGGTCGCCCTCGTCCAGCACGGCGGCCGCTGGATGCTCGCCGCGCACGAGTTCGCGACGGACAGCGAGAAGAACTACCTGCTCTCCCGGATCGTCGGGCCCGTCGCCCAGTACGAGGTCGGGCAGCACCCGGCCCCGGCCGGCGCGGGCGAACGCGCACTGGCGGAGCTCGAGCGCATCTGGGCGGCACGCACCGCCCGGATCCGGGTCGCACCGGGGTCGGACGCCGAACGTCGGCTCGCCCGCCGGCGGGACACCGAGACCGATGACGACGGCGTCCTCGTCCTGCACCACGTCGACCCCCAGATCCTCGCCGAGGAGCTCGCCGCCTTCGGGCCCGAGGTTCGCGTGCTCGAGCCGGACGACCTGCGCGACCGGGTGACCGAGCGCCTGCGCGCCCTCGTCGCTGACCACGCCGACGCACCGGCACCCGCCGACCATGCCGACGCACCGGCACCCGCCGACCACGCCGAGCCCGCCGCCGACCAGGACGGGAGCCCCCGTGGCTGAGCAGCAACCACTCCAGGCGCAGGACAAGCTCGCGTTCCTGCTCGCCCTCGTGCCGTACCTGATCGACCGCGAACGCGTCTCGGTCGCCGAGGCCGCTCGGCACTTCGGCGTCCCCGAGACCCGGATCCGCCGTGCCGTCGAGCTCATCGCGGTGTCCGGCGTCCCCGGCGAGACGATGCAGTACCAGCACGGCGACCTGTTCGACATCGCGTGGGACGACTTCGACCAGAACGACATGATCGTGCTGACGAACCTCGTCGCGATCGACGACTCCCCGCGGCTCTCGGCGCGCGAGGCGTCGGCCCTCATCGCCGGGTTGCAGTACCTGTCCGCCCTGCCCGAGGCCGCCGACCGCGACGCGATCCGCGCGCTCATGGCGAAGCTGTCCCGCGGTGCCGGTGGCGCGGCCGCGAACGTCGCCGTCGGGCAGGACCTGCACGACGTCGCCCTCGCGGTCATCCGCAAGGCGATGGCCGACGGTCGCGGGCTCGCGTTCGAGTACGCCGGTCCGCGCACGCAGGGGAGCACCCGCCGCGTCGACGCGCTGCGCGTGGAGTCGATCGACACCGACTGGTACCTGCGGGCGTGGGACCTCGATCGCCAGGCCCTCCGGACGTTCCGGCTCGACCGGATGTCCGGCGTGCGGGTCGACGACCGCCCGGCGGAGAAGTCGATCGACGACGTGGTGATCCCGGACACGCTGTTCCAGCAGGCGGCCGAGGACGTGATCGTCACCGTCGAGCTCGACTCCTCGTCGCTGCCGCTCGTGGCCGACTTCCTCGCCGACACGGCCGACGCGCCCGACACCGACGGCCGGGTGCGCATCCGTCTGGCGGCGTCGAACGGCTTCGACGGTGTGGTGCGGCTCGTCGCGGGGCTTCCCGGTCGCGCGGTCGTGCTCGACCCGCCGGCCGCACGGGCCGCGGTGCGCGACTTCGCCGCGGCGGCCCTCGCCGCCGACTGAGCCGCGCGCGACCGCCGAACCGGCGCTGCGTGTCGCGCACGTCGAACCACGAAACCGACGTCGAACCGGCACCGCGACGTGGTTCGACGTCGGTTCCGTGGTTCGAACCGAGCGCCGCCGACTGAGCTGCGCGCGACCGCCGGACCGGACACGCGTCGGCCCCGCCGCCGACGTGCCGACCGACGGACGGGAGGCGCGGTGCGGGCCCGCCCCGCGCCTCCAGGCCCGTGACCCTCCTGTGCGAACGCACGTCGCGGCCGACTGTCGGTCCCGACCCCGTAGGATCGACCCATGGCTTCGACGACCGCGCGCGGGCGAGCGAGGCGGACCGGGCGTCCGACGAAGGACGCCGAAGGCCGCATGTCGCTCGGGCAGCACCTCATCGAGCTGCGCAACCGCCTGTTCCGCGCAGTGATCGCGATCGTCGTCGCCGCGGTCGGTGGGTGGTTCCTCACCCCGTTCGTGCTCGACGCGCTCCGGTCGCCGGTCTCCCAGCTCGCCAAGGTCGGCGGGCACACGGCCGAACTGAACTTCCCGATGATCACGGGCGCGTTCGACCTGAAGCTGCAGATCGCCATCACGATCGGCATCGTCATCGCGAGCCCGGTGTGGCTCTACCAGATCTGGGCGTTCATCGTCCCGGCGCTGGTGCGACGTGAGAAGCAGTACGTGTGGGGCTTCCTCGGCACCGCGATCCCGCTGTTCTTCGCCGGCTGCTGGTTCGGGTGGTACATCCTGCCGCACGTGGTCGGCATCCTCGGCAGCTTCGTGTCGAGCCAGGACACCTCGATCGTCGACGCCAAGGCCTACTACGACTTCGTCATCAAGCTCATCGTCGCCGTCGGCATCGCGTTCGTCCTGCCGGTGTTCCTCGTGCTGCTCAACTTCGTCGGCGTGCTGTCCGCGTCCTCGATCATCAAGTCCTGGCGCGTGGCGATCCTCTGCATCCTGGTCTTCTGCGCCATCGTGACGCCCAGCGCCGACGTCATCTCGATGTTCCTGCTCGCCGTGCCGATGATCGTGCTGTACGTCGCCGCGTGCGCGGTGGCCTGGCTCCACGACCGCCGGGTGGCGAAGCGCCAGGCGAAGCTCGACGAAGAGTACGGCCTGTGAGCACGACGGAGCCGAGCGCTGCCGAACGGTTCCGGGCGGCGAAGGTCCGGAACCGGTCCCGCAACCTCGAACTCTTCCGCGCCGACCTGCGGTTCGACCTCGACCCGTTCCAGTTCGCCGCGTGCGACGCGCTCGACCAGGGGCGCAGCGTCCTCGTGGCCGCGCCGACCGGGGCCGGCAAGACGATCGTGGCCGAGTTCGCGATCTGGTTGGCGATGCGGCAGCCGACGGCGAAGGTGTTCTACACGACGCCGATGAAGGCCCTGAGCAACCAGAAGTACGCCGAGCTCGTCGACGTCTACGGCGAGTCCGAGGTCGGGCTGCTGACCGGCGACACGAACGTGAACCCGCGGGCCCGTGTCGTCGTGATGACGACCGAGGTCCTGCGGAACATGATCTACGCGGACTCGGACCTGCTCGACGACCTCGCGTGGGTCGTCCTCGACGAGGTCCACTACCTCGCCGACCGGTTCCGCGGTGCCGTCTGGGAAGAGGTGATCCTGCACCTCCCGACCGAGGTCCGGCTCGTCTCCCTCAGCGCCACGGTCTCCAACGCGGAAGAGTTCGGCGACTGGCTGCAGACCGTCCGCGGCGACACCGACGTCATCGTCTCCGAGGACCGCCCCGTGCCGCTCGAGCAGCACGTGCTCGTCGGCTCGAAGATGGTCGACCTGTTCGACTCCAGCGGTGCCGCGGCGACGAACCGCGTCAACCCGGAGCTGCTCCGGCTCGTCGGCGGTGCCTCGCGCAGCGAACGGCACGGCGGCGGACACCGCGGCGGCCGGGGGCGCGGGGGCTACCACGACCGTCGTGGTCCGCGCACCGAGAAGCTGCACCGCGAGCGCATCGCCCACATGCTCGACGAGCGGATGCTCCTGCCCGCGATCTTCTTCGTGTTCAGCCGGAACGGGTGCGACCAGGGCGTCCGGAACGTCCTCCGGTCGGGGTTGTCGCTGACGACGGCGCAGGAACGCAACGAGATCCGCGAGACGGCGGAGTACCACTGCCGCACCCTCCTCGACGAGGACCTCGCCGTGCTCGGCTACTGGGAGTGGCTCGAGGGCCTCGAGCGCGGCGTCGCGGCGCACCACGCGGGGCTCCTGCCGGCCTTCAAGGAGGTGGTGGAGGACCTCTTCCAGCGCAAGCTCCTCAAGGTCGTGTTCGCGACGGAGACCCTGGCGCTCGGCGTGAACATGCCGGCCCGCACGGTCGTCCTCGAGAAGCTGGAGAAGTTCAACGGCGAGGCCCGCGTCCCGATCACGCCGGGGGAGTACACGCAGCTCACCGGTCGCGCCGGGCGTCGTGGCATCGACGTCGAGGGGCACTCGGTCATCCAGTGGTCCGACGGCCTCGATCCCCAGGGCGTCGCGTCGCTCGCGAGCCGCCGCACCTACCCGCTGAACTCGTCGTTCAAGCCGACCTACAACATGGCCGTGAACCTCATCGACCAGTTCGGTCGGCAGCGCACGCGCGAGGTCCTCGAGACGTCGTTCGCGCAGTTCCAGGCCGACCGTTCGGTCGTCGACCTCGCGCGGAAGGTCCGGTCGCAGCAGGAGTCCCTCGACGGCTACCAGCAGGCGATGCAGTGCCACCTCGGCGACTTCACCGAGTACGCGGCCCTGCGCCGTGAACTCTCCGACCTCGAGCGGACGAACGTCCCCGGCGGGCGCGAGGCCTCGCACGGCGCCCGGGCCGAACGGCAGGCCGCCATCACGGACGTCCGACGGCGCATGCAGCGGCACCCCTGCCACGCCTGCCCCGACCGAGAGGCCCATGCGCGCTGGTCCGAGCGCTGGTACAAGCTCAAGCGCGCCAACGACAAGCTCCTGCAGCAGATCCGTTCCCGCACGGGTGCGGTCGCGACCACGTTCGACCGGGTCACGAACGTGCTCCTGCAGCTCGGCTACCTGGTCGACACCGGCAACGGCGAGGCCACGGTCGCCGCCGGCGGGCGTCGGCTGCAGCGGATCTACGGTGAGCGCGACCTGCTCGTCGCCGAGTGCCTCGAGGCGGGCGTCTGGAAGGACCTCACCCCGGCGCAGCTCGCCGCGATGGCCGCCACGATCGTCTACCAGCCCCGCCGAGAAGACGCGCCCGGCACCGAGCACGCCCTGCCCCGCGGGGCGTTCCGTCCGGCACTCGACGAGACCCTCACGATCTGGTCCCGACTCGACGACATCGAGCGTGACGCCCGACTCGCCGGGTCGCAGCCGCCGACCCCGGCCGCCGCGGTCGGCATGTTCCGCTGGGCGTCCGGCTCCGCGCTCGACGACGTGCTGCGCACGCTCGACCTGCCGGCCGGTGACTTCGTGCGCTGGTCGAAGCAGGTCATCGACCTGCTCGACCAGATCCGGAACGCCGGCGACGACGACCTCGCCCAGACCGCACGGCGGGCGACGGACGCGGTGCGCCGCGGCATCGTCGCCTACGCGGCGGTCTGACAGGAGGCACGGTGCCGGTTCCCGAGTCCGACGTGCGCCCGCAGGGCGCCGTCTCCACCGCGCCCATCGCCTCGGCTGCGCGCGCGTCCGGGGCCGCCG
>NZ_JABXGF010000053.1:0-24567 GCF_025407985.1 Curtobacterium sp. C2H10
GCAGCGTCAGATGCGTATAGGGGCCAGCCGTCGAGGGTCGCCGCCGCCGGGGTAAGGTCCGCGCCGCGTGCGGGGAGCCGCGGTCCCGCTCCCGAGGACCGGCACCGCGCCTCCTGTGCGTCACCCTGCGCGCGGGGCGCGACCCGTGGTCGCGTCCGCCCGCGCGCTCAGCGCTCCTGCGGTTGCTGCGTCTCCGGGGCGTCGAGGACGGCCGTCGAGGAGGTCGTGACCTGGACCTCGGTGGGGCGACGGTTGGTGCGGGTGCGGTGCGAGCTGAGCTCGTCGTTCTGTGCGGTCATGGGGATGTCCTGGGGGTGTGGGAAACGGTGTCGGTGGGAAGCCGACGGCGATACGGTACCTCTTCGTCAGGACAAAGCGACAATCCCACGTTGGGGTGTCACCACGGCGTTCACGGAACGCGGACGGTCCGGCATCCGAGGTCGGTCTCGGGCATGCCCGAGCCGGCGCCGACGGCGGTCGTGCAGAGGGTGTGCGACCCGCTCGCCAGCGGGACCGCGATGCGGTAGCCGGAGCCGATCGGTGCGTCCGGGTGCACCTTCCGGACGTCGTTCCGGGTGAGGCCGGTCGTGCCGGTCGCGAGGACCCGCCCGGCCTCGGCGACGCGGATCGTCAGCGGCCGGGTCGTGTCCGGGTCGTAGGCCCAGCCCGCGACCGTGACCCCCGTCGCGGTGGCCGCCGGTGCCTGGTCGTGCCCGCGCGGGTCGTGGGCGCCCACCGGGGCCGCCGACATCCGGACGGGCGCCGCGGAGGTGCTCGTCGCGGTCGAGCCGTCCGGGTGCCGGAGCGTGACGGTCGCGTGGTAGCTGCCCGCCGGCAGTGTGCCGAGGACGAACGGCACGCTGTTCGCACCCTTCGCCACGGCCACGCCGTCCACCAGCACGCGCTTCGTCGTCGTGCCGTCGCGGGTCACGGTGACCTTCGCGGTCGTCCCGGCGGTCCAGGCGGCGTCGTGGAAGCCGATGCGCGTCCACCCGTTGGCTGCCGGGTCCGCGCGGAGGTGGAACGACTTGAGGTGCCAGACGGCGGCGCCGCGGTCCTCGTTCGGGTCCCAGCGGAGGCTCGTGACGACCTGCTTCCACCCGGGGCTGCCCTTCGGCATCGTCTCGTCGAGGGGGTTCGTCGCCGCGAGGTCGATGCGGTTCTCGCCCGACTCGTTCGGGCCGACCGGGGTGGCGTTGGCGCCGGAGAAGGTCAGGACGTCGTTGCTGACCTGCAGGCCCTTCGCGCCGCGCACCGACCACACCAGGCGCGCCATCTTCCCGCCACCGGGGGCGTTGCGCAGGTCGTAGGCGCCGTCGTACGACATCGACCAGGACAGCCAGTGGTACTGCTTGCCGTCGAAGGCCGACACCGGGAAGACGACCTCGGGGTCGCGCACGATCGGGCCGGCGTTCTGCGCGGTGAGGCCGACGGAGCTCCAGCTGCGGAACCGGGCGTTCTTCAGCGTGACGCCGCGACCGGCGACGCCGTTCGTCAGGACCCAGGAGCGCCCGCGCTCGACGGCGGCGAGGTCCTTGCCCTGGTCGGGGTTCGGGCTGTCCACGACCGCGATCGGTCGGGCGACGACCCGGAAGGTGCCGTAGTCGCCCGCCGGCAGGGCGTCCTGCGGAGCGGACCCGCCGTGGAGCCGGGTCCAGTCGATGCTGACCTTCCCGCTCGGGCTCTCGCCGGTGTGGACGACGATCGGCTGCACGCGGAGCAGCGTCGGCTTCGAACCGGTCCAGGGGACGTGCCCGCCCATGACGGACTTCCCGGTGAGGTCGACGTCGACGACGTGGTTCCCCTTCTCGACCTTCGCGGTCACGCCGCCCATGCAGCTGAGCGATCGTGCCGCGCAGGTGAACCAGCTGATCGCGATCTGCCGGCCGGCGTACGGCTGGTCCATCGAGACGGAGAGGTGCGTGTAGCGCTTCGTGTCGATCGGGTGGAGGGCGCCGTCGCGGCCGTAGGGCAGCGTGCCGGGCATGGTCTCGACCGGGGAGAAGTAGGTGGAGCGCTCGAGGGTGCCGATCAGGTGGCCCTTGCTGATCGAGTAGCGGCCGTAGCCGACGCGGTCGGTGTTCTGGTCGGCGGTGTTGCTGTAGTCCCAGGGGTCGCCGAAGGTCTCGGTGGCGTAGTCCGGCGACTCGGTGTAGGTCGGCACGGTCGCGGCCGTGGCGGCTTCGGCCGGCGCGGTGGTGGCCGGGCCGACGGCGGTGGCCGCGGCGACGGCGAGGACGCCGAGGACGGCGACGACGGCGCGGCGGGCTGGTCCCTGTGTCATGGTGCTCCCCTGGTCGACGCGGTCACCGTACCCAGGAGTGCGCACGCACCTCACCCCCGAGTCAGGGTGCCGCCCGACCGAGGGTGGGCACTTCGGAGGACTAGTGGAACCAGTCCTGCGCGCGGATGTCGCGGAGCGCCTGGCGGCGGATCTCCGGGTCGAGCGTCATCACGTAGACGGTGCCGTCGAGGTGGTCCACCTCGTGCTGGAGCGCCTCGGCCATGAGCCCGGTGCCCTCGAGCACGACCTCGGCCCCGTCGACGTCGACCCCGCGGACCTTCGCGTACGGGTACCGGCGCGTGGGGTACGACAAGCCTGGGACGGAGAGGCAGCCCTCGTCCATGAGCTCCGGCTCCCCCGACACCTCGACGATCTCGGGGTTGAGCACGTAGCCGACCTCACCGTCGACGTTGTACGAGAAGGCGCGCAGACCGACACCGATCTGGGGAGCGGCGACGCCGGCGCGGCCGGGCTCCTTGACGGTGTCGACCAGGTCCTGCACGAGGTCGCGGATGCCCGCGCTGCCGAGGGCGTCTGCACGGATCGGATCGGCCGGGGACCGGAGGACGGGGTCGCCGAACAGGCGGATGGGACGGACGGTCAATTTACTGCAGCACCACCAGGAGGTCGCCGGCGTCCACCTGCTGGGTCACCGGGATCGCGAGTCGGCCGACGGTCCCCGCGACGGGTGCCGTGATGGCCGCTTCCATCTTCATCGCCTCGATGCTCGCCACGGCCTGTCCGGCCTCGACGACGTCACCGACGGCGACCTTGAGCGTCACGACACCGGAGAACGGTGCCGCGACGTGCTTCGGGTCGGTCTTGTCCGCCTGCTCGGCGGCCTTGGTCTCGACCTCGATCGAGCGGTCGCGGACGTACACCGGGCGGAGCTGCCCGTTCATCGTCGCCATGACCGTGCGGACACCGCGCGCGTCGGCCTCGCCGATCGCCTCGAGCCCGACGAACAGGTCCACGCCCTTGCCGAGCGGCACGACGTGCTCCTGCTCGGGGCGCAGGCCGTACAGGTAGTCGACGGTCGGGACCACGGACAGGTCGCCGTACTGCTCGCGGACGCGCTCGAACTGCTGCGTCGGCTGCGGGAAGAGCAGGCGGTTGAGGGCCTGTCGCCGTTCGGGCCCGGGGGTGTCCAGGTGTGCGCGCTCGGCGTCCGGCACGGGCGTGATCTCGAGCCGGACGTCGCGGCCCGCGAGGACCTTCGACCGGAAGGGCTCGGGCCAGCCACCGGGCAGGTCGCCGAGTTCGCCGGCCATGAAGCCGACGACGGAGTCCGGGATGTCGTACTTCTGCGGGTTCTGCTCGAAGTCGACCGGGTCGGCGTCCACCGCGGCCAGCTGCAGCGCGAGGTCCCCGACGACCTTCGACGACGGCGTGACCTTCGTGGGGCGGCCGAGGATCCGGTTCGCCTCGGCGTACCAGTCCTCGACCTGCTCGAAGCGGTCGCCGAGCCCGAGCGCGATGGCCTGCTGGCGGAGGTTCGACAGCTGACCGCCGGGGATCTCGTGCTTGTACACGCGGCCCGTCGGACCCGGCAGGCCCGACTCGAACGGCGCGTACGCACGCCGAACCGCTTCCCAGTACGGCTCGAGGTCGCCGACGGCGTCGAGGGAGAGCCCCGTGTCGCGCTCGGTGTGCGCCAGGGCGGCGACGAGCGCGGACATGCTCGGCTGGCTGGTCGTGCCGGCCATCGGCGCGGCGGCGACGTCCACCGCGTCGGCACCGGCACGGGCCGCGGCGAGGAGCGTCGCGAGCTGTCCGCCCGCGGTGTCGTGCGTGTGCACGTGCACCGGCTGGTCGAAGCGCTCGCGCAGGGCGGTGACGAGCTGCTCGGCCGCACCGGCGCGGAGCAGGCCGGCCATGTCCTTGATGCCGATGACGTGCGCACCGGCCTCGACCATCTGCTCCGCGAGGCGGAGGTAGTAGTCGAGCGTGTAGAGGTCCTCGGACGGGTCGAGGAGGTCGGCGGTGTAGCAGAGCGCCGCTTCGGCGACGGCCGTGTCGGTGGCGAGCACCGCCTCCAGGGCCGGACGCAACTGGCTGACGTCGTTGAGCGCGTCGAACACGCGGAACACGTCGACACCCGTCGCGGCCGCCTCGGCCACGAACGCGTCCGTCACCTCGGTCGAGTACGGCGTGTAGCCGACGGTGTTGCGCCCGCGGAGCAGCATCTGGATCGGGATGTTCGGCATCGCCTCGCGCAGCGAGGCGAGCCGCTCCCACGGGTCCTCGCCGAGGAAGCGGAGCGCCACGTCGTAGGTGGCACCGCCCCAGGCCTCGACGCTGAGCAGCTGCGGCGTGAGTCGGGCGACGTACGGGGCGACCGCGACGAGGTCCTTCGTGCGCACACGGGTCGCGAGGAGCGACTGGTGGGCGTCGCGCATCGTCGTCTCGGTGACGGCGAGCTCGGTCTGGCCGCGGAGCGCCTTCGCCCACTCGGCCGGACCCAGCAGGCGGAGGCGGTCGCGCTGCCCCTCGGGGACCGGGGCGCCGAGGTCGATCGTCGGCAGCTTCTCGCTCGGCTCGACGGTCTGCGGGCGACGCTCGCCGTTCGGCTTGTTCACCGTCACGTCGGCGAGCCAGTTCAGCACCTTCGTGCCGCGGTCCTTCGAGACGTGGCCGCCGAACAGCTGCGGGCGCTCCTCGATGAACTTCGTCGAGATGTCGCCGCGGTCGAAGTCGGGGTCCTCGAGCACGGCCTGCAGGAACGGGATGTTCGTGGAGACGCCGCGGATGCGGAACTCCGCGAGGGCGCGCTTCGCCCGGGCCACCGCCGCCGGGAAGTCCCGCCCGCGGCAGGTCATCTTCGCGAGCATCGAGTCGAAGTGCGGGCTGATCTGCGCGCCGGTGGCGACCGTGCCGCCGTCGAGGCGGACGCCCGCGCCACCCGGGCTGCGGTAGGTCGTGATGCGACCGGTGTCCGGGCGGAAGCCCTGCGTCGGGTCCTCGGTGGTGATGCGTGTCTGCAGGGCGGCGCCGTGCACCCGGACGCTGTCCTGCGACAGGCCGAGGTCGCCGAGGGTCTGCCCGGCGGCGATCCGCATCTGCGACTGGACGAGGTCGACGTCCGTGACCTCTTCGGTGACGGTGTGCTCGACCTGGATGCGCGGGTTCATCTCGATGAAGACGTGCTGGCCCGCACGCTCGCCCTCGGTGTCGAGCAGGAACTCCACCGTGCCGGCGTTCACGTACCCGATCGACCGGGCGAAGGCGACGGCGTCGCGGTGCAGCGCCTGCGCGATCGCCGGGTCGAGGTTCGGCGCCGGCGCGATCTCGACGACCTTCTGGTTCCGGCGCTGGACCGAGCAGTCGCGCTCGAAGAGGTGGATCGTGCCGGCGTCGGTGCCGGTGGCGTCGGCGAGGATCTGCACCTCGATGTGCCGCGGCCGGATGACGGCCTGCTCGAGGAACATCGTCGGGTCGCCGAAGGCGCTGTCGGCCTCGCGCATCGCCTCTTCGAGGGCCGCACGCAGCTCGGGCTTCGTCTCCACCCGGCGCATGCCACGGCCACCGCCACCGGCGACGGCCTTCGCGAACACCGGGAACCCGATGGCGTCCGCGCCGGCGAGGAGTTCCTCGATGTCGCGGCTGGCCGGGGTGCTCGCGAGGACCGGGACACCGGCCGCGACCGCGTGTTCCTTCGCGGTGACCTTGTTGCCCGCCATCTCGAGCACGTGCTCGCCCGGGCCGATGAACGTGATGCCCGCGGCGGCGGCAGCGGCGGCGAGCTCCGGGTTCTCGGACAGGAAGCCGTAGCCCGGGTAGATCGCGTCGGCACCCGACTCACGTGCGACACGCACGATCTCGGAGACGTCCAGGTAGGCACGGACGGGATGTCCGCGCTCCCCGATCAGGTAGGCCTCGTCCGCCTTGAGGCGGTGCAGGGAGTTGCGGTCCTCGTACGGGTAGACGGCGACGGTCTTCGCCCCCAGCTCGTACGCGGCCCGGAAGGCACGGATGGCGATCTCGCCACGATTGGCGACCAGGATCTTGCTGAACACGAGGTCCCTTTCAGCCCGGGTTGAGGTGAGACAACCCTACTGGCGGTAACGTTGCTCACCGTGCATGTACTCAGCGTGAGCTCCCTCAAGGGTGGTGTCGGCAAGACGACGGTGACGCTCGGCCTGACTTCGGCCGCGTTCGCCAAGGGACTGCGCACGCTGGTGGTGGATCTCGACCCGCAGTCGGACGTCTCGACCGGCCTCGACATCAACATCTCCGGCCACCTCAACGTGGCGGACGTCCTCGAGAACCCGAAGGAGAAGATCGTCCGTCAGGCGATCGCCCCCTCGGGGTGGACGAAGGGCTCCCAGGGCAAGATCGACGTCATGGTCGGATCGCCCTCGGCCATCAACTTCGACGGGCCGCACCCGTCCATCCGCGACATCTGGAAGCTCGAAGAGGCACTCGCGAACGTCGAGCAGGACTACGACCTCGTCCTCATCGACTGCGCGCCGTCGCTGAACGCCCTCACCCGCACCGCCTGGGCAGCGTCCGACCGCGTGACCGTCGTCACCGAGCCCGGACTCTTCTCGGTGGCCGCTGCCGACCGTGCCCTCCGCGCGATCGAGGAGATCCGCCGCGGGCTCTCCCCCCGCCTGCAGCCGCTCGGCATCATCGTGAACCGTGCCCGCGTGCAGTCACTCGAGCACCAGTTCCGCATCAAGGAGCTCCGCGACATGTTCGGCCCGCTCGTGCTCTCGCCGCAGCTGCCCGAGCGGACCTCGCTGCAGCAGGCGCAGGGTGCGGCGAAGCCCCTGCACGTGTGGCCGGGTGAGTCGGCGCAGGAGATGGCGAAGAACTTCGACCAGCTGCTCGAGCGCATCATGCGCACGGGCAAGATCGGCCCGTACGCCGAGGGCGGCGCGGCCTAGGGCGCGTCGCGCCCGCTGGCGCTCGGCCGTGGGCCCGTTCGGCTTCGCCGAGGTCGCGCAACACGCCGCTCGCGTTCGCCGAGGTCGCGCAAAGTGCCGCCGGGAGCTGGCCCGAACGGCAGAACGTGCGACCTCGCCTCCGGCACGGCGCACGACATCGACCGGGAGGCGCGCCTCGCCTCCGTCGCACCACCGCCGGACAACACGCTCGGGTTCACCCCGCGAGGTCGCTCGACATGCGGCTCACGTCCGACCAGGTCGCACGAACTGCCGCGGGGAACGGGCTCGCGCGGCAGATCGTGCGACCTCGTGGTCGGGGCGGTGTGGCGCCCGCGGAGGCTCGCTCGAGGTCGCACGACGCCCGGCGCGCGCCGAGGTCGCACGACACGCCACGGCTTGCGTGCCGAGGTCGCACAACATGTCGCACGGAATGGGCGCGCGCGGCAGAACGTGCGACCTTGCGACTCGAGCGGACGCGGGCCCGGGCTCGGGCCCGGGCAGGCCCGCCAGCGCGGGATTAGGACGCGCGGGAAGCCCGGCGGGCGGCGAGCTCGTCGTCGGGGTCGGCCGCCGGCGTCGCGTCGAGTTCGACCAGCGAGGACTCGACCTCGCGCAGGACCTTGCCTACCGCGATACCGAACACGCCCTGACCCCGCGAGACCAGGTCGATGACCTCGTCGTCGGAGGTGCAGAGGTACACCGAGGCACCGTCCGACATGAGCGTCGTCTGCGCCAGGTCCGAGACGCCGGACTCGCGCAGCTGGTTCACGGCGGTGCGGATCTGCTGGAGGGAGATGCCCGTGT
This sequence comes from Curtobacterium sp. C2H10, assembly GCF_025407985.1. Classification (NCBI taxonomy): domain Bacteria; kingdom Bacillati; phylum Actinomycetota; class Actinomycetes; order Micrococcales; family Microbacteriaceae; genus Curtobacterium; species Curtobacterium sp. C2H10. The sequence goes on from NZ_JABXGF010000053.1 coordinate 7,978, forward strand.
CGAGCAGGCGCTTCACGAGCTTGAGCACGAGGATGTCGCGGAAGCCGTACAGCCGCTGCGACCCGGAACCCGCGGCCCCGCGGATCGTCGGCTCGACGAGCTCGGTGCGGGCCCAGTAGTCGAGCTGGCGGTAGGAGATGCCGGCAGCACGGGCAGCGACGGTACCGCGGTACCCGTTCTGCTCGTCGTGCTCAGGCAGGCCGTCGGTGAAGAGCAGCCCGAGGTCGTACCGGGTCATCTCCGACTCGGTGCCGGGGGTGTCGTTCCCACTCATCAGGCTGCCTTCCACGACGATCGAGCTCCCAACTGAACGTTCAATGACGGGTTGAGAGTTGTTCCGAGGTCCACGGTAGCGACTCGGACCGCTCCGGCGCGGGACATCCGACTCGGCGCGTCCGGCGTGTCGAGGATACGCCCCACCCACCGACGCGCACCAGCGGTCGACGAGGGACGAGCCACGACGCGCGTCATGCGTCGAGACGCCCGATCGCCGTGCGGATGAGGTTCGACCGGATCACCTCGAGGTGGCCGGCGATCTCGCGCGCGAGCTCGGTCGCCTTCGCCCGGGACGTGGCGTCACCGCGGCGGGACACCGGCATGAGCGCGGACTCGATGAGCCCGACCTCGCGCTCGGCCACGCTGCGCATCGTGCGGAGGTGCCGCGGTTCGATCCCGGTGCGCTGGAGTTCGACGAGGGCCTTGAGCACCGAGACCCCGTCGTCGCCGTACGTGTCAGCAGCGGGCAGCAGCGACGCCGAGACCGCGTCGGCGAGGAGCATCGGCGAGGCACCGGCAGCCCGGACGGTCTCGTCGCGGGTGTAGCGCCGCTCACGCCCGAGGATGGACGGCTTCGGCGCGTCGCCGCCCCCGGGGAGGACGGGTTCGCGCCCGGCGTCGAGGTCGGCCAGGTAGTCCTTGATGACCTTGAGCGGGAGGTAGTGGTCGCGCTGCAGCCCGAGGACGACCCGGAGCCGCTCGACGTCGGCCGCCGAGAACTTCCGGTAGCCGCTCGCGGTGCGGATCGGGGTGACCAGCTCGCGCTCTTCGAGGAACCGGAGCTTCGAGCTCGACAGGTCCGGGAACTCCGGCTTGAGGCGTGCGAGGACCTGCCCGATCGTGAGCAGGTCCGGGACCGCGGACCCCGCCCGGGCCGCGGCGGACCGTGCGGCCACTACGCGGTCGCCAGGCGCGCCAGGTCGACCCGGGAGGCGTAGAAGGTCAGGCGGAACTTGCCGACCTGCACTTCGGACCCGTCGGTGAGGAGTGCTTCGTCGATGCGGACGCCGTCGAAGTACGTGCCGTTGAGCGACCCGTTGTCCTTCACGCTGAAGCTCGTGCCGTGGCGGAGGAACTGCGCGTGCTTGCGCGACACGGTGACGTCGTCGAGGAAGATGTCGGCGTCGGGGTGGCGCCCCGCCGTGGTGACGTCCGAGTCGAGGAGGAACCGCGCACCGACGTTCGGCCCGCGACGGACCACGAGCAGCGCCGACCCGGAGGGCAGCGCGTTGATCGCTTCACGTTCTTCGGCGGACACACCGGACTCGGCAGTGAGCGCCGCCCCCATGTCCATGCTGAAGGTCAGTGTGGTGTCGACCAGCCGCTGCTCAGGGGTCTTCTGACCGTCCGGCTGCGGGACCACTGGTTCTGGCATCGTGGACCTCCTCCTCTTGGCGCACCAGCGTATCGGAAACGAGCGGCCGAACGGGAGCCCCGAACGGGGCTGGGGACAACTCGGCAGAACGCGTACAGCGAACGTACCGGGAACACGGATGCGTCAGCGCCCGCGCGCGAGCAGCCACAGCAGGTAGGGCGCCCCGATGACCCCCGTCACCACACCGACCGGCAGCGCGTTCCCCGGGATCGCGAACTGCGCGATGAGGTCGCTCGCCAGCGTGATCGCGGCACCGACGGCAGCGGTCGACCCGATGGCGACCCGTCCGCCCCCGACGAGCCTCCGGGCGATGGGGGCCGCCATCAGCGCGACGAACGACACCGGTCCCGCGGTGGCCACGGCGGCGGCGGTCAGGCACACGGCGGTCAGCAGGAGCAGCACCTTCGCGCGGTTCGGCCGGAGCCCGAGCGCCGAGGCCACCTCGTCGCCGAGGGTCAGCACGGTGAGCCGCGAGGACTGCAGGAGGGCGAGTGCCGTGAACACGACGAAGACGACGGCGAGGACCCCGACGAGGTTCCGGTCGACGGCGTTCAGGCTGCCGGAGAGCCAGAGCAGCGCGGTGCCGGCCTGGGTGACCGTGCCGCTCGTGAGCATCCACCCGGTGATGCTCAGGCAGATCGCCGCGACGCCGATGCCCACGAGGACGACCCGGTTGCCGGTGATCCCCCGACGCCACGCGAGTCCGGCGATGACGAGGGAGACGAGGACGGCACCGACGAGCACCACCGAGAACAGGGTCCCGCCGCTCGCGCCGAACAGGACGATGGCGGTCAGGCCCGAGGCGCTCGCGCCCGAGGTGATGCCGATGACGTCCGGACTCGCGATGGGGTTCCGGACGACGCTCTGCACGATGCCCCCGGCCACGCCGAGCGACGCCCCCACGAGGATCGCCCCGGCGACACGAGGGCCACGGAGCTGCCCGATCACGAAGTCCGAGACGGTGTCGCCGTGCCCGACGAGCGCGCTCGCGACCTGCACGGGCGAGAGCGGGATCTCGCCGACGCCGAGCCCGACGAGCACGAGGGCGAGGAGCAGGACGAGGACGGCGCCGAGCACGAGCCACTCGCGGCGCACGGCCGTCACAGCCCCTTCACCGCCCGCGACCGCACGAGCCAGATGAACACCGGCGCGCCGATGAGCGCCGTGACGATCCCGACCTGCAGCTCCCCCGGGTACGCCACGACGCGGCCGATCACGTCGGCGACGAGCAGCAGCGCCGGCGCGACGATGGCCGACAGCAGGATCGTCCACCGGTGGTCCGGCCCGCTCAACCGACGGACGGCGTGCGGCACGGCGAGCCCGATGAACGCGATCGGCCCGGCCGCCGCGACGGCCGACCCGGCGAGGAGCACGGTGACGACTCCCCCGACGGCGCGCACGAGCACGACGCGCTGCCCGAGCGACGCGGCGAGCTCGTCACCGAGCGCGAGCGTGTTGAGCGACCGGCCGAGGGCGAAGGCGATGACGAGTCCGACGAGCACCGGGACCGTGATCACCCCGGCGGTGCCGAGGTCCTTGCCGGCCAGCGCTCCGACCTGCCAGAAGCGCAGCTGGTCGAGGAGGCTCTGGCTCGTCACGAGCACCGCCGTGGTGATCGAGGACAGTGCAGCGGCGACGACGGCACCGGACAGGGCGAGTCCGACGGGCGACAGCCCCCGACGGGCCACTGCGGCGATGCCGTACACGAGGAGCGCGGCGAGGGCGGCACCGAGGAAGGCGAACGGCAGGTACGCGGCGGTGCCGCTGACGCCGAACAGCGCGATCCCGGCGACGACCGCGAGCGCGGCCCCGGAGTTGATGCCGAGGACGCTCGGATCGGCGAGCGGGTTCCGGGTGACGCCCTGCATGACGGCGCCGGCGACCCCGAGCGCGGACCCGGCGAGGAGTCCGACGACGGTGCGGGGCACGCGGTTGCCGAGCACGATCAGGCCGATCTCGTCGTTCCGTCCGGGGTGCAGGACGGTGTCGAGCACGGTGCCGAGCGGGATCGGACGGGAGCCGAAGGCCACCGAGAGCGCCACCGCCACGACGAGGACGACCACCGCCAGCACGGTGGCGCCGACGAGGCGGGACACGGAGCTGGGCGCAGGAGGGGTGGGCGACGGCGAACGCATGGGAAGTAAGGCAACCCTAACGGACGACGTCGTACGGCGACCCCCGAGCAAGCCGTGAGCAGCCGCAGGGTCCGTTCATAGGTTCGTCATGGGAACCGGGCCTCTACTCGTACCCATCGACGCCCGACCGGGCAGCCGAGGGACGACCGGAGAGCACTGATGAACGAGACCCCGAACCCCGCCGCCGACGAGAACGGCACCGCCCGCACCGACGCCGCGCAGCCGCAGGCCGGGGCGACGTGGGAGGCACCGCACGCCGACCCGTCGGCCCTCCGCTCGGCCTACGCGTTCGACGGCAGCGGCCCGTTCCTCTACGGGCCCGACGGCTCCGGCCCCTACGGCTACACCCCGGACGGCCGCGGCCCGTTCCTGATCGGCAGCCCGTCGCTCCCCGGGTTCCAGCACGGCTGGGTGCACGGCGCCGCCGCAGCGAACCACGCCACGAAGCGGCCCCGGCGGCTGGGCTTGATGATCGGCTCCGGCATCGCGGCCCTGGCGATCGTCGGTGCGGCGGGCGGGACCGCGCTCGGACTGTCCTCGCAGCACACGACCACCACCTCGAGCCAGTCGCAGGGCACGACGCTGCCGGACACCGGCACGGGTTCCGGCACCGGGTCCGACGGCAGCGGCACGAACGGCTTCACGGTGCCGGGCGACGGCACCGGCAGCGGGTCGAGCGACGGCGGCAGCGGCACGAGCACCGAGTCCGCGGCGACCGCGGCGACGAGCGCCCAGAAGAAGGGCGTCGTGACGATCAACACGGTCCTCAACTACGACGAGTCGTCCCAGGCGGCCGGCACGGGCATGATCCTCACCTCGAACGGCACGATCCTCACGAACAACCACGTCATCCAGGGCGCGACGAGCATCACGGTCACCGACGAGACGACCGGCAAGGAGTACAAGGCGGACGTCGTCGGGACGGACGCCACCCACGACGTCGCGGTCCTCAAGCTCGAGGGCGCGTCGGGCCTGTCCACGGTGACGCTCGACGACGACGGCGAGCCGAGCACGGGCGACACCGTGACCGACGTCGGCAACGCCGAGGGCACCGGCAACCTCGTCGCCGCCGAGGGCACCGTGACCGCGACCGACCAGGACATCCAGGTGCAGAGCGAGTCGGGCACGGGTACCGAGTCGCTGCAGGGACTCATCGAGGTCGCGGCGGACATCGTCTCGGGCGACTCGGGCGGTCCGGTGCTCGACAGCGAAGGCGAGGTCGTCGGCATGGCCACCGCGGCGTCCTCGGGCACGGCGGACGTCACCGGGTACGCGATCCCGATCACCACGGCGAAGTCGATCGCGGACAAGATCCTCGCGGGCGAGTCGTCGTCGACGATCACCATCGGACTGCCGGCGTTCCTCGGGGTCGAGGTCAACGGGACGGCCTCGACGGGCGGCGTCGCGGTCGCCGGCACGGTCGAGGGCTCCGGCGCCGCGTCGGCCGGTCTCGCCGCCGGCGACACCATCACGAGCATCGACGGCACGGCCGTGGCGAGCTCGGACGCGCTGACCTCGGCGATCCAGTCGCACTCGGTCGGGGACAAGGTGACGGTCGGGTACACCGACAGCACCGGTGCCGCGAAGACCGTCACGGTCACCCTGACCGCCGGCCCCGCGGCCTAGCAGAGAACTGCTCAGCCGAGCAGCGCCCGCACCACCGACCGGTACACGTTCGCCGGGGAGTCCGTCGCGAAGACGGTCTCCCCGGCTTCCGTGCGTCCGACGCGCGCGAAGCCCTGCCCCGCCGCGTGCACGACGACGATCGGGTTCGGCTTCCCCGGACGACGCAGTGACGACACCGTCCACGGAGCCGCCCAGAAGCGCGCGAGCCGCGGGTCCGCCTCGGCGATCGCCGTCGGCAGGTCGGGGGCGGCGTCCGCCCCGGAGGTCCGACGACCGAGCAGGTCCGCCCGGAGCGACCCCGTGCGGAACGGGAAGGTCCACGCCGGACCGATGCCGAGCCTCCCGGCCACGAGCGCGACCACGCGCTCGACCGGCAGCTGCGCGATCACCGCGCCCGTCTCGTCCGTCCCGTCCACGACGGTCTCCGACCAGGCTTGGAGGCGCGTGGTGCGCCCGTCGGGCAGCCGCTGTTCCAGGGTGACGGGCTGGTCATCGCCCTCCCACGGTGCGAGGAGCGCCTGCGTCGACTCGGGCAGGGTGCCGAGCCGGCCGACCAGGCCGGACTCGATGAGCTCGCGTCCGGCGGGCGTGCGGAGGAGCGTGGGGTTCCAGCGACGGCCGGCGAGCGAGCGCAGGGTGGCGAGGGCCTCGGAGCCGAGGTGGGTGCCCTCGAGGTCGGCGGCCGGTGCGGGCTCGGGCAGGGCCTCGAGGTCGCGCTGCACCCGCGACGGCGCGGGCTCGGTGGCGCGGACGCTGTCGAGCACGGCGAACACGAGGTCGTCGGTGGCGAGCATCCGGGCGAGGGGCCGCTCGATGGTGAGGTCGACGCGGTGCCGCCCGGTGACGAAGAGCAGGTGCGCTCCCGCGACGTCGCCGCCCTCGTCGGGCCGGACGTACTCGACGAGGCGCGCCGGCGCTCCCGCGGTCGTCCACGGGTCGGAGCCGATGAGTCGGAGCCCCTCGACCGAACCGGGGAGGCGTTCGAGCAGACTCGTGTGCTCCTCCGCGACGGTCCGGTCGCTCGGACGGGATCGGACGGTGAGCACGACGTCGTCGCCGGTGACGCGCAGGTCCGCCTGTGCCGAGTCCTCACGGCGCCACGCGTCGGGGCGGCGGAGGGTCAGGCGGGCGGTGCGGTCCTCGGTGCCGAGTGGGACGGGGACGGCCATGGCACGAGGCTACGTCGGGGCCGGTGCGGGGGCGGTGGCGGCTCGCCGGGCGCGCGCGCTTCCGGTGCGCGCGGGGTCGGACCGGCGGACTCAGGGGCGGCGCGGGCGTGGCGCGGGCGGCGGCGGGACCGGCTTCGCGGCGACGACGTCGGCGAGCGCCACCTCGACCGGGCCCCGGCGGGTGTCGATCGTCACGGACGACGCGGTCCGGGCGACGAGGACCCCGAGCGCGTCCTGCGCTCCCCCGCCGTGGTGCGCCCGGACGACCAGGCGGTCCCCGACCGCGGCGTCCCGGAGGACCCCGAGCGCCAGCGCCCGGGCGATCGCGTCCTGTGCGGTGCCCTCCACGCCCCCAGCGTAGGGCGCGCCTAGAGTGTGGGGATGGCCAAGGCACGCGTGGACAGCTGGATCTGGGCGGTGCGGATCACGAAGACCCGCTCCGCCGCGACCGCCGCGTGCAAGGCCGGCCACGTCCGGGTGAACGGGGAGCGTGCGAAGCCCGCGCAGCCGATCGGCCCCGGGGACGAGGTCCGGGTCCGGCAGAACGGGTTCGACCGGATCGTCGTCGTCACGGGGATCATCCTCAAGCGGACGAGCGCCCCCGAGGCCGCGAAGCACTTCGAGGACAAGACCCCGCCGCGGCTCCCCAAGGAGGAGGCCGGCTTCGTCCCGATGCGCGACCGCGGCGCCGGACGCCCGAGCAAGCGGGAGCGCCGCGACCTCGAGAAGCTCCGCGGCTACTGACCCCGCCGTCCCACCAACGCCATCAGACGAAGCGGACGGTCTGCTGCAGACGGTCGCGGACCTCGAACACGTCGACGCTCCCCTCGGGCGACCACACGCCGCCCAGTACCTGCCCGAGCGCACTGCGGCGGACGACGAGCGCCGTGGGCTTCCGAGGGGAGCCGACGACCTGCACGTCCTCGTCCACCGCGGAGTCCGGCACGACGAGCAGCCGGCCGGTGAACCGCACCCGGGTCTGCTTCTGCACGGCGCGGGCGGCCCGGACGAGCTCCTTCACGGGGCGTTCCCCCGGTGCCAGGGTCTCCCCCGTGATCTCGCCGTGCTCGACGCGGACCGGGGCGCCCCAGTCGATCGACTCGACGGCCCACAGGCCGCTCGGGGTGAGGACCGCGTGGTCGAGCTTGCCCTCGGCCCCCGCGTCGAGGTCGTGCCACACCGTCACGCCGATGCCCATCTCGGAGACGATCGACGCGGTCGCCTCCTCGGCGAGCGCCTCGGCCAGCAGCCGTCGGATGTGCCGGGGAGCGGAGCGGATGAGCGTGGGGTCGTAGGGGTCCTCGATGGGGTCCCCGAGGCCGACCCACTCGCGCTCGGCCTGCAGGAAGACCTCGCGCGATCGCCCGCCGGGGTGTCCGTGGGACCGGGCCCGCGGACGTGCATCGCGACGCGCTGCCGGGGGTGCGTAGGCGTCGCGGCCGGTGTCGCTCCTCCAGGTGGAGGAACCGGACGGGCCGGATGCGCTCTGCTGGCTGCCGCGCTGGGATCCCGCGTCGTAGGCGCGGCGTGCGGCGGGGGTGCCGATGCGTTCCCAGGCGATCTGGACCTGGCGGAAGCGGCGGGCGTCGCCGCCGAGGTCGGGGTGGGACTCGCGGGCGGCGCGGCGGTAGGCGCGGCGGAGTTCGTCGTCGTCGGCGGTCGCTCGGACGCCGAGGACTTCGTACGGGGTGGCGTCGGCCGGGCTGTCGGTCATGGCCCTGCGACATTACCCGAGGGAGCGTCGGAGTCCGCCGCGTGGCTGCTGGGTGCTGCCTGGAGGAACGGGTCGGGTCCGGTACGTCGGCGCCGGGTCTGCGACGAGGCACCTGTCGATCGACCGGTGCGGTGTCGCGGACGGCGTGCGGGACCGGGATGGTCAGGCGACGGCGAAGGACACGGGGGCGGCGAGGAACGATCCGTACCGGTCGGCGGCGGCCTCGAGGGCGCGGACCGCACCGGCGTCGAGCGGCTCGAAGGGCGTGACGGTGACCCGGACGTCGCGGGTGCGCTCGCTGCGGCTCCAGGTCCCGACGACCCGACCCCGCACGACGGCCATCGGCAGGAACATGCCGTTGGCGCCGGGGACGACCCGGTCGGCGTGCACGGGGTCGAGCTGGACGGAGCGGTCGGCGTACCCGAGGAGGTACTCGTCGAACCCGGGCAGGAGGTGCCCGGTCGGCACACCCCCGGGGCCGGGTCGGTCGGCGAGGGCGAGGAGTCCGTCGCCGAGGTCCTCCACGGCGTCTCCGGCCACCGCTCGGGCCCGTCGGACGTCGCCGAGCGGCAGCTTCGTCCAGGAGGCGGTGTCGGCTTCGGTCACCGGGCCCCGCCCGCGCAGGTGACCGATCAGCACCCGCCGCAGGGCCTCGTCGCGGTCGGGCAGGTCGGCCGTCGCCGGTGCCCACTCGTCGAGGAGCACGAGCCCCTGGCCGACGCGGGCGGTGGGCCCCCAGGCGACCATCCCCTCGAGCGCGAGGCGGAGCAGCACGTGGTACCCCAACCCTCGCGTCGGGTCGATGCCGGCGCCTCGGTAGACGTCGAACAGGTCGTCGCGCACGAGTGACCGACCGCCGGACAGTGCGTCGGCCGTGGCGTCCCGGGCGGTGCGGAGGACGTCGTCGTCGATGCCGAGCTCGATCGCACGTCGGGCGATGGAGCGGATCGTCCGATCGGCGGTGAGGGAGAGCAGCAGTCGGAGGTCGTCGGGGCGCATCGCGTGCAGGGTGCCGCGCATCGGCCACGAACGGACGACCTCGCCGCGGTCGAACGCGGCACGGACGTCGTCGCGCGTGGACCCGGGCGCGCGGACGCCGATGGCCCAGGTGACCTGCCCGAGGTCCTGCCCCTGGACGGCGAGCATGCGTTCCACCACCGCGGTCGGCCCGATCCCGGGCACGGCGATCCCCTGGGCGGCGAGGCGCATCGCGCGCAGCTGGGCCGGTGTGGTCGTCATGGCACCAGCATCGCCGTCGCGGTCAGGCGACGGCTGCGGTGATCTCGTCGGCGTGCTGCTCGATGTACGCCACGTCGGCCCGGTAGAGGTCGGCGTGCCCGTGCTGCAGGTCGCTCACGAACTTCGGGTTCCCGGCTGCCGCCTCGGTCTCCATGGTCGTGACCAACGCGACGAGGGAGCCGAGGATCGTCTCGGCGAGGACCTCGCGCGACCGGGCGTCCAGCTCGTAGGCGCGGCAGAACTCGGCGGCACGGTCGAGCCGTTCGTCGAGCGACGGCGCGGTCGACCCCTCGACGACGCCGGTGGTGAACGGTGCGAACCGGTACACGGCACTGGCCACGTCCCAGACCCGTGGCCCGGGGTGCGCGGTGTCGAAGTCGATGAGCCCGACCGCGGCGATGCCGTCGTAGACGCAGTTGTACGGTGCGAAGTCGCCGTGCACGATCGTCTCGGCGGGGTACCGCTCCGCCTGGGACCAGACGTCGCGGTCGTCGTCGCGCGTGAAGGTGGCGGCGGCGTCGTGGTAGTGCCGCAGCAGCCGGGCGGTCGTGACGAGGGCGGCCTCGCTCGCGACGTCGGCCGTCCACGGGTACTCCCCCGCTTCGCCGGGGACGAACGAGACGGTCTCGAGCGTGTGCCCGAGCTCGATCGGTTCCGGTGCTGCGACGAACCCCTGTTCGTGCAGGTGGGCGAGCAGCCGGTGCACGGTCGGTGTCCACGGCCCTGCCGGGCGGTGCACGCGATCGTCGGCCCTGGTGATCCGCTCCATCGGAACCTCCTGTTGTACGTCTCCGTTGACGTGGTGGCCCAGCGTATCCGCCTGTGCGCCCCGGTGTCGCGGTCCACGTGTGAACAGCGCGTGACACGACCGCATGCACCGTTGCATGCAAGGCGTAGGATCGTCGACCGTGAGCACCCCGAGCACGAACACCACCGCCCAGGCAGCGTCCGACCGGGCCTACGACCACGTGAAGCGCGCGATCATCCGCGGCGACCTGCCCGGCGGCACGGCGATCAGCGAGAACGCGCTCTGCCAGGAGATCGGCGTGTCGCGGACGCCCGTGCACGATGCGTTCCTGCGTCTCGCCGCCGAGGACCTGCTCACCCTCGAGTCCCGGAAGGGCGCCGTCGTCCGGCCGATGTCCCCGAGCGAGGCGGCCGACGTGCTCGAGATGCGGGAGGCGATCGAGTCGACCGCGGCGGCCCGCGTCGTCACGGACGGCCGCGTGGCGGACGTCACCCCGTTCCTCCAGGCGATGCTCGCGGAACAGGAGCAGGCGGTCGCGACCGGCGACGTCGACCGGTTCATCGAGGTCGACGCGGAGTTCCACGGTGCCGTCATCGGCACGTCGCGGAACGCGATCGCCGTCATGTTCGCCCGGACCCTGCGCGACCGGCAGCAGCGGCTGCGGCACCACCTGATGCGGCTCCAGCCGTCCCAGTTGCAGGCGTCCCTCGAGGACCACCGGGCACTGGCCGCCGCGCTCGAGGCCGGCGACGCCCTCCGCTACGCCGAAGTCCTCCGCGCCCACGTCGCGTCGCACCGGGGCGCCCTGTGAGCGCCACCACCGGCAGCGTCCCGACCACCGGCTCGCTCACGGTCCCGAACGCCCGCGTCCTGCCGTGGGTCGCCGTCTGGGGCGCGGTGTTCGTGTGCTCGTGGGGCGGGAACCAGTTCTCGCCCCTGCTGCTCATGTACGAGGAGCGCGCGCACTACTCGTCGCTGCTCGTGAACGTCTTCCTCGGCGTGTACGTGCTCGGACTCGCGCCGGCACTCCTCGTCGCCGGGTCCCTGTCCGACCGGCACGGCCGCCGCCCGCTCATGCTCGCCGGGATCGTCTCCGCCGTCGTCGGCAGCGGGCTGCTGGCGTTCGGCCCGCTCGGCGCGGGCTTCCTCATGGCCGGACGTCTGTTCTCCGGGGTCACCGTCGGGATCGCGATGGCGGTCGGCAACAGCTGGGTGAAGGAGCTCTCGCAGGGACGCTTCGACCCGTCGGCCGACGCCGGGTCCGGCGCACGCCGGGCGTCACTGGCGTTCACCCTCGGGTCGGCGTCGGGTGCCCTCGTCGCCGGGCTCATCGCCCAGTGGGGGCCGATCCCCGAGGTCCTGCCCTTCCTCGTGCACATCTGCGTCGCCGTCCCCTTCGCCGTGATCGTCTGGCGAACGCCGGAGACGAGCCGCTCCGGCGGTCTGCCCGGGCCCTGGTGGAAGCAGCTCGCCGTACCGAGCGCCGGGCACCGCCGGTTCACCCGGGTCGTGCTCGTCGCCGCGCCGTGGATCTTCGGGTCCGCAGCGATCGGGTACGGGTACCTGCCGACCAAGCTCGCCGGGGCGACCGGCACGTGGGGGCTCGTGTTCGCCACCGCCGCCACCGTCGTCGCCCTCGGGGTGTCGAGTGCCGTGCAGCCCCTCGCCGGGCGGGTCACCTCGCTCCTGTCGGCACGCGGACTGCTGACGGCCGTGGCGCTCATGACCGCGGGCATCGCCGTGGTCGTCGTGGCGGTCCAGCTGCAGTCCGTGGCGATCGGGCTCGTGGCGAACGTCGTGATCGGCCTCGGCATCGGGCTGGCGCTCGTGTCGAGCCTGCTCGAGGTCCAGCGGATCGCGGGGACACGCGACCTGGCCGGGCTCACCGGGGTGTTCTACGCGGCGGCGTACGCCGGGTTCCTGGCGCCGGCGGTCATCGCCGCGGTGGCGAACGTCGTGGCGGTGCCGACGATCCTGTGGGTGGTCGTCGGGCTCGGGGTGCTGTCGTGGGTGGCGATCCTGGTGTCGTCGCGGAAGCACATCCCCGCGTAGCTGGACCGCGCGGTCAGAACTGGTCGCGCAGCCAGGCCGGCCCGTGCACCGAGGCGCCGAGCTCCTCGACGCGGGCCCGGAGCTCGCGGTCGGCGGTCACCACGACGACCGGGGTGTGGCCGGCGTCCACCGCGGCCCGGGCAGCCTCGACGATCGCGTCGTCACCCGACCCCGGCGCGCGCACGACGGACACCGGCTCGTCCGCGCCCACGGCGTCCCGCGCCGCTCCCTCGAGCACCACGGTCCACCGCGGCCACCACCGGTCGAACGGCAGCGCGAGCACCTCGGCCGACACACCCGCCGCGGCGAGCGCCCCCACCGACCCGAGCAGCCGCGACGCAGCCCCCGCGCGGTCCTTCCACCACCCGTCCGGCACACTGCCGACCACGTTCGCCGCGTCCACCACGACGTGCGGTGTCGTCTCGATCCGTGCCCGCAGCGCCGGCCACGACGCCCCGAACCCGGGGTGCAGGGGCAGGTCCTCGACGTCGCCGACGGGCACCCAGGCCAGTTCGAGGCTCTCGCGGTCCGCGATCACCGGTTCGAAGGCCCTGGAGGCGCGCCCCACCACCGTCGTGTACGTCCAGAACCCGAGGTCCAGCACGGCGGTGTGCCGGAGGTCCACGCCGTCCTCGGGTACGCCGGCTTCCTCCGCCGACTCGCGGAGCGCCCCGGTCACGGCGTCCTCGCCGAGGTGGCGGGCTCCGCCCGGGATCCCCCAGGTGCCGCCGTGGTGGCTCCACTCGACGCGGTGCTGCAGGAGCACGCGCCCGGAGCCGTCGTCGACGAGGAGTCCGGCCGCGCCGAACCGCCCCCAGGCCTTGGTGCCGTCGGGGCCGACCGCCCAGGCGTCGCCGGGGTCGCGGGGGCCGGGAGGCGGCCCGGGAGGCGTGGTGTCTGGCACCCGTCAACCCTGTCACACGGGACCCGTCATGTGACCGGAGACGTCGGAGCCGCTCGTGTACGGTGTCGGTCGAGACACGGGGTGCCGCAACCAGCGGCTGAGATCACACCCGTCGAACCTGCTCGAGCTCGTACTCGCGAAGGGATCGTCCATGCACACTGCTGCGCCCGCCCCCGACTGGGCCCGTCGGACCGCCGAACTCCTCGAGGCCGTCCGCGCCCGGAGTCCCCTGGTGCACTGCATCACGAACACCGTGGTGCAGAACGTCACCGCGAACGTGCTGCTCGCGCTCGGCGCCTCGGCCGCGATGGTCGACGTGGTGACCGAGGCCGGGCCGTTCGCCCGGGTCGCCGACGCCCTGCTGGTGAACACCGGCACGCCGCACGCCGAACCCCGGGCCGCGTCGCTCGAAGCCGCCTCGGCAGCGGTCGACGCCGGCACGCCCTGGGTGCTCGACCCGGTCGCCGTCGGCTCCCTGCCGGTGCGGACGGCCCTCGCCCGGGACCTGCTGGCGCTCGGCCCGACGGTGCTGCGGGGCAACGCCTCCGAGGTGCTCGCGGTGCTCGGCGCCTCGGCCGGTGGTCGTGGCGTCGACAGCACGGTCGGCACCGACGACGCGCGAGCGGCCGCGGTCGACGCGGTGGCCGCCAGGCGCGTGGCCGCGGTGGCCGTGTCGGGTCCGGTCGACCTGCTGGTCGCGCCCGGCATCGGCGTGGTGCGGGTCGCGAACGGCACGGAGCTGCTCACGCGGATCACCGGCGGCGGCTGCGCGCTCGGTGCCGTCGTCGCCGCGTTCACCGCCGTCTCCCCCGTGGACCGGGGCGCGGCCGCCGTCGCCGCGACCGCGGTGCACACGATCGCGGCCGAGCTCGCCGCGCGTGAGGCCGGCGGACCGGGCACGTTCCAGCCGCTGTTCCTCGACCGCCTGGCGTCGCTCTCGCCGGACGACGTCGTGCGCACGGCGCGCATCACCGTGGAGTCCCCGGCGGTGGCCGCGTGAGCGCCGGTGGGTTCGGCGTGTACCTCGTGACCGACCCGGCGCTGTCGGACCGGCACGGCATCGGCGTGCTCGGGGTCGTCCGTGCCGCGGTGCACGGCGGGGTGCGGATCGTGCAGGTGCGCGACAAGGACGCCTCGACCCGTGACCTGCTGGCGCTGACCGCCGCGGTGGCCGACGCCGTGGGCGACCGGGCGACCGTGGTGGTCGACGACCGGTTGGACGTCGCCCTGGCCGCTCGGCACGCCGGACACCGGGTCGCGGGCGTGCACCTCGGCCAGTCCGACGTCCCCGTCACCGCCGCTCGCGCCCTGCTCGGAACGGACGCACACGTCGGGCTGACCGCGAACACCCCGGAGCACCTCGCCGCCGTCGCCGCACTCCCCCGCGGCACGGTCGACCTGCTCGGGGTCGGCGTGGTGCACCCGACCGCGACGAAGGCGGACCACCCGCCGGCCCTGGGCCACGACGGGTTCGGCCGGCTCGCACGCGCGACGGACGTGCCGTGCGTGGCGATCGGCGGGGTCACGCTCGACGACGTCGGGCCGCTCCGGGCAGCCGGTGCTGCGGGCGTGGCGGTCGTGGCGGGCATCTGTGCCGCGGCCGACCCCGGGTCCGCCGCGGCGGCGTTCGTGTCCGCGTGGGGCACTGGACCCGACCACGGGGCGGAGCCGGGGCCGTCGGGTGGTGGCGATCCGTTCCTCCTGGCCGACGCGACGCACCACGGGGCGGACGCATGAGCGTCCCGCGCGTCCTGAGCATCGCCGGGACCGACCCGACGGGTGGGGCGGGGATGCAGGCGGACCTCAAGGCCATCGCGGCGCACGACGGCTACGGCATGGGCGTCGTGACCGCGCTCGTCGCGCAGAACACGCACGGGGTGCGTTCGGTGCACGTGCCGGACGTCGCGTTCCTGCGCGAACAGCTCGACGCGGTGTCGGACGACGTCGTGGTCGACGCCGTGAAGGTCGGGATGCTCGGCACCGCCGAGGTCGTACGGGTCGTGACCGAGTGGCTCCGCGAGCACCGCCCAGCGGTCGTGGTGGTCGACCCCGTGATGGTCGCGACGAGCGGGGACCGGTTGCTCGACGAGGACGCCTCGCGGGCGATGGCCACGCTGCTCGGGCTCGCCGACCTCGTGACGCCGAACCGGGCGGAACTCGCGGTGCTCGCCGAGCTGGCCACCCTGCACGGACGGGCCCCGGACAGCGCCGAGGACCGGGCGCTCACGATCGCCCGCACCTGGGACGTGCTCGTGCTCGCGAAGGGCGGCCACGACGGCGGCGACACCTCGGACGACGTGCTCGTCGGGCCCGACGGGGTGCTCCGGACGTTCAGCGCGCCACGCGTCCGGACGACGAACACGCACGGCACCGGGTGCTCGCTGTCGAGTGCGATCGCGACGCTCGCGGCCCGCGACGGCGACTGGGAACTGGCCGTCGGCACGGCGAAGCGCTGGCTGACCGCGGCCCTCCGCGGCGCCGACGCCCTGCACGTCGGCACCGGGAACGGTCCGGTCGACCACGGCGCGCTCGTGCGTGCGGAGCGGCCGGAGCCGAGGTGGACCGACCGCTGGTGGGACGACGTCGCCGAGGTCCTGCACGAGACGATCGCGTGCGGCTTCCTCGCCGGGATGCGCGCCGGGACGCTCGACCCCGAGGTGTTCGCCGCGTACCTGGCGCAGGACGTCCACTACCTCCGCGCGTACGAGCGGCACCTGGCGCTGCTCGGCTCGTGGACCACCGGGGCCGAGGCCGCGTTCTGGCAGGCATCGGCCCAGGGCTGCGCCGACGAGGCCCGCGACCTGCACCACCGACGCCTCGCCGGCACGCACGCCGAGGACCCCGTCCACCCGGTCTGCGCCGGCTACCTCGCCCACCTGCAGGCCGCTGCCGACTCCGGGTCCGTCGGGGTCCTCGCCGCGGCGGTGCTGCCGTGCTTCCGCGTGTACGCGTGGGTCGGGACGCAGATCGGCGCGGTCGGGTCGGACCACCCGTTCGCGGACTGGATCGGCGCGTACGGCGACCCTGGGTTCGCCGAGGCCTCCGCGGACGCGACGGCCCGGGTCGAGCGGCTCGCCGCGGCGGCGACGCCGGCCGAGCGCGGCGCCATGACGCGCGCCTTCCGCGCGTCGACCGCGTGGGAGCTCGCGTTCTTCCGGATGCCGACCGCGGGGACGGGCCCGGGGGCGGGCTCGGAGGCGGGCCCGGACTGTGCCGCCGGAACGACACGCTCCCGCTGAGCGCCGCGGTCCCTGGCGCGGAAGCGACAGGCTGCCGTCACGGTTCGACGGCACCCTGTCGCTTTCGCGGGCGGGGGCGGGCGGGGCGCGCGGACGGGCCGACGGGTCGGGCG